>NZ_JAEQDD010000067.1:0-25864 GCF_020737885.1 Microcoleus sp. PH2017_34_RAT_O_A
ATAATTGCCATTCAATCAGAAGCGAGATCCCCAATGGCTCCTACACAAGTAGTTACTTTTGTCAAATTTCTTGTTAAGAAAGATGTTTATAAAGCATAGCTTTTTAAGGGGGATGCGAGGGGGATCTCCGGCGCATAAATAGTGTTAAGTAAACCGTATTGTTATATAACCACTTAAACAAAGAGGGCTCGCATCCCAACAACGTACCTAATCTATCTGAGAACCGCTATAACAAATAACAAATAACAAATAACAACTGTCAACCGTCAACTGTTGAACTGGTACCAGTTAAATTCGATCGCACGGGAATTTCAATCAAAAACTCCGATCCCTCTCCCAGTGTCGAAATACAGGTCAATCTGCCGCCGTGGCGATCGACTACAATCGAGTGAGAAATCGACAGTCCCAAACCCGTGCCCTTGCCCACAGGCTTAGTCGTGAAAAACGGGTCAAACAGCCTCGATCGCACTAGCTCCGGTATCCCCCCGCCGTTGTCCGCAATAGATACCGCTACGAAGCCCGCAGCAGCCTCATAAGTCCGAATCGCGATCGTACTGGGATGTCGATCGCACTCCTCGATCGTCCGCCCCTTGTCCCGTTCCTCCAAAGCATCGATCGCATTAATCAAAATATTCATAAATACCTGATTCAACTCGCCCGGAAAACATTCAACTTGCGGCAATAACTGGTAATCTTTAACAATCTGAATCCCCGGACGGCTGCTGTGAGATTTCAAGCGATTTTGCAAAATCATCAAAGTGCTGTCAATTCCCTCGTGAATGTTCGCCGACTTACCAGCAGACTCGTCCAACCGGGAAAAATTGCGTAATGATTTGACAATTTCGACAATTCGCTCGGTTCCTACTTGCATAGAAGTAAACAATTTCGGGAAATCGTCAGCAATATAATCCAAGTCTATTTCATTGAGTTTATCTAACACTTGAGCCGGAGGATTAGGACAGTAATCTTGATAAACTTTAATCAATTCCAACAAATCTAAACTGTAACGGCGAGCCGGACTGAGATTGCCGTGAATAAAGCTAACTGGGTTATTAATTTCGTGAGCGACACCAGCAACTAACTGACCCAAACTCACCATTTTTTCATTTTGAACGAGCTGAGCTTGAGTGGTTCTGAGTTTGTTAATAGCTGCTTCCAACTCTCGCGCTTTTGAACGTTCGCGCGCTTCCGATTCCTGCAAAGCTGACTCCGCTTGTTTGCGATCGGCAATTTCAGTTTGCGCTTGCTCAAACAGCGTCGATTGCTGGATCGCGATCGCTAACTGCACGCTAATTTGTTTGAGACACTCCACCTCAATTTTTAGCCATTGGCGGCAGCCAGCGCACTCGTGAGCAATCAACAAGCCCCACAACTTCTCACCTTGCAAAATCGGCACTACCAAATTAGCTCGCACCTGAAATTGAGCTAATAAATTAATGTAGCACTCAGAAAGACCGGCTTTGTAAATATCATCCACAGCTACAGTGCGACCGTTTTGGTAAGCAGAACCATAGCTGTCTTTAAAGCAAGAATCGTTAATATTTATTCCCTGAAGCGACCGCCAATTTTCAGCCACCGCCTCAACTGCTACAAAACCGCTCCAATCGGGATTAAACCGATAAATAATTGTCCGGTCTGTTTGCAGAAAATGCCGTATTTCAGCAACAGCTTTTGTCAAGATTTCTTCTAAATTTAGAGAAGAGCGAATGCGTTCCAGCATCCCTACCACCAAGCGTTCTTGTTTTAATTGCTGGCGCAAGATAGACTCGGCAAGTTTGCGGTGATTAATATCTTCAATCACAGCAATTCCGTAGCTTGGTTCCCCAAACCCGTCCCGCACTAAAGATACAGTCACATTAGCCCAAACAAATGAACCGTCTTTGTGCACAAAGCGTTTCTCAAGTGAATAATTCAAAATTTCCCCAGCTAACAGTCTTTGGGCAGACTCGACATCTGCTTCTACATCTTCGGGGTGAGAAATCTCCCAAACATTTCGTGCTTTCAGTTCCAATTCTGAGTATCCGATAATATTGCAAAAGCCTTGATTGGCATTCAAAAAACTACCTTCGGGTGACACTTTAACAATCCCGATCGCCGCTTGTTCAAATACAGCCCGAAATCGCTGTTCGCTTTCTTGCAAAGCAATTTCTGCTTTTTTGCGATCGGTAATATCGATTTCCGTGCCAAACAGTCGCACCACCTTACCCAAGTCATTTTTAACAGCTTGTCCTTTACAGTTAACGTGCCGGATTTCTGCTGATAGAAAACATATGCGGTGGTCGATGTCGAAAGCTATCCCTTCATTCACCGCCTTTTGCAAAGCTTCTGTAACGCTTTCCTTGTCATCGGGATGAATTTGCTCTAAAATTTCTGTCATTGTCGGCTGCCAATTAAATTCTCTACAGTAAACTCGAAACACTTCGGCAGACCAATTAACAATACCGGTCTCTATATCGAATTCCCAAGTTCCCATGCGGGCAATTTCTTGTGCATATTGCAATTGGTCGGCAAGTTCTTGTAGAGATGCGATTAACTGCGTTTTTTCGGCTTCGGCCCCAACGCGGGCGCTGATATCTTTGTGAGTACCCGTCATCCGCAATGGCGCACCCCATTCGTCGTACTCGACTACTTTGCCCATACCCAAAATCCACTGCCAATTTCCGGCTTTGTTGAGGATCCTAAATTCAAATTCATAGATCTCGATGCCACCTTCAAAATATAAATTTAAAGATTCTCTTGCTCTGATTCTGTCTTCGGGATGCAGCAAATTTTCCCAACCTTGGAAGTTGTTGTCAATTTCAGTGTCTGCGTAACCGAGCATTGATTTCCACTGCGAGTCGAAATAAGTTTCGCCAGTAGCTATATTCCAATCCCACAGCCCCAAAGAGCTGCCTGAAACCGCTAACTGCAATCGCTCTTGACTGAATTTTAATGCCGATTCGGCGCGTTTTAGGTCTGTAAGGTCAGCAATGATTGCCATCATTCCTATTGGTTTGCTGGCGCTATCTTTAATGCAGTCAGCTCGCAATTGAGTTTCGATAATTTCGCCGTTTTTAGCCCTGAGTGCAATTTCATTGCTCCATGACAAACCTTTCCGCAGGGCTTTAAATAATTTTCTTAACTCTTGAGATTTGGCGTACATTACTGCTGGGCCGCCGGCATTATTTAGTTCCTCAACTGTATAGCCGTAGCGTTGAATAAATGCTTGATTGTGATAAATTGAATAGCCGTCTAAATCTGCGATCGCGATTGCATCGCTAGCGCTGTCTACAGCTTGAGTTACCAAACACAGGGTATATTCGGCGTTTTTGCGATCGGTAATATCAAAAATCGCTCCGTCAAGCCACAAAACCAACCCTTCTGGATTGTAAGTCGCCCTACCCCTTTGGGACATCCAGCGCACCGACCTGTCAGCGCGCACAATCCGGTATTCTACATGATACGGCTGTTTCGAGTCTACCGCCGCTCTGATTTGTCGATCGAGCATTTCCCTGTCTGCCTTATGGATGATGCTAGCAAAACTCAAGCGGTTGTTGTGAATAAAATCCCCAGCAGCATAGCCGCTAATTGCCTCAAGTTCGTCACTCACAAACACCATCGTCCAATCAGCATCGTATAAGTTGCGGCAGATAGCGCCCGGAATATTCTCAATTAGCGATCGAAATCTGGCTTCACTCTCCCGCAAAGCCGCTTCCGTCTCTTTTAAATCAGTAATATCCAGTATCATCCCTTCCCAAACAATATCGCCTTCCGGCCCTATAAGCGTCGTAAAATTAACTCGTTCTGGTCTCGAAACACCTCGCATCCATTTAAGTTTTCCAGACCGCATAATCGCGCGCCATTCCTGCTGCCATGGCTGCATATTTACCGCCGAATAAACAATAGATTCTTGAATTTTTGGGAGGTCGTCTGGATGAATGCAACTGAACATAAGTTCGGAATTCTCCTGAATATCTTCAGGTTCCAATTCATATAAATCGCGGCTGCCAGAAGAAATGTAAGGAAAACATTGTCTGCCGTCACTTGAGAGGCGGAATTGATAAATTACTCCCGGCAAATTGGCAGCTATTTGCTGGAGTCTAGCTTGGGTTTCTTGCAGGGCTAATTGTTTCCGCTTATCCTCAGTGACCTCTCGAATTATTCCGACAAGTATTTTACTGCCGTCGGTATTTTCAAATACGGTTTTTTTTGTAGACAGAATGTGCTTAGCACCGCTGCCATCCGTAAATATTTCCTCGCTGTCGTTTTCTTCCCCGGTTCTAAACACTTCTTCGTCTTTCTCCCAAAAAAAATCAGCTTCTTCTTTGGGGAAAAAATCGTAATCCGATTTACCTAGCAGTTGCTCGCGCTGCTTGCCTATCAGCTTACAAAAAGCATCATTTAACAGTATCCAGCGGTGCTGTTCATCTTTGACAAAAATTGGATCGGCAACTGCATCGATCGTATAATTCAAAAATTTTTTATTAGCTTCCGCTTCCTCTCTGGCTAAAATTTTATCCGTAATATCGTTAATAGTTCCAGTAGTTCCCTGCGCCGCGCCGTTTTTGCCAAAAATCAAAAATTCCTGAATTTCTACCCAGCGAAATTCGCCATTTTTGGTAAGATATCGCATTTGATAGCAACAGGATATTTCTTGATTTTCAGTCGAATTTTTAGAGGAATTTAAATATTGGTGTTGGTCGTCAGCATGAATGTAACTCAAACAGGAATTTCCCAAACTTTCATCAACCGTAAATCCGGTTATTTTCGTCCAAGCAGGATTGAGAAAAGTCCAATTGCCCGCAATATTTGTTTCAAAAACTACTTCTTTGATATTGTCAACAACCTGGGGGTATTTTCCTTGACTTTTTTGCCATTCTGCTTGTCGCTTATGGCGGGCGATCGCGCACTCGATCGTCCGCACCAGCAGTCGGCTGTCTAATTCTTTTTTTATCAGATAATCTTGAGCGCCGGCGGCAATTAAATTGACAGCCAATTCTTCTTCATCCGCCCCTATCAAAATGACGATCGGAATATTGATTCCGCCATCTTGGAGGCGAAAAAAATTATTAAATTTCGGGCTATCAGGGAGGGTTAAATCTAATAAAATTACATCAAAAACATCGCTGCTTAAAATTTCTATCGCTTCCCCGATGCGAACTACATTGGTCGTCTCAATTGATGCTCTCAGTTCGCGATCGTCAGACAGCAGTTCTTGAATTAGTGCTGCATCTTGGGCACAGTCTTCTACTAAAAGAACTTTCAAGCAAGCAGGCGTTAAAGTTGATTCAAGAACAGAGGTCATACCATTTTAGATTTTAGATTTGGGATTTTAGATTTGGGAATTACTGATGAGTCTCGGGTTTCGCGCTTGTCTAAAGTTGCATTCTTTTTTTCGAGCGATATCAGTTTGCTACTTTTTATTTATCCAATAAAAACTGCTGCGGATGCAGCTACCTAGCTCCTATCATTTTATATTAAAAATTTAAAAAATTGAATAATTGGAAATGGTGGATGACTCTCATGGTTGGGAGTACGGCGAGTTGCATTCTTTTGAGGGAATGGCATCATTTTTGGGAAACTTGAACCGCAGGCTGTAGGGTGGCTGGGTACTTGCAGACGCCCGAGATTTATTGGTATGGCTTGACAGTTGACCGCTTGACAGTTGACATTTAAGTACGGGAATCAAAGCGTTGATTCATAAACAAGTCTAGGCTTTATTGATGAGGTTATTTACGTCCGCGCCCGATGTGGCGGTTACTATATAATTGAGCTATTTGCTGCAAGTTGTCCGCCTCACTCCAAACCTAGTGACCCAAATTTATCGTAGTTTTAGCGATCGTGCAAATCCACTCTATTTTAATTTACAACCTTTGGCAAGGAAATAGCAAGAGACCGGGCAAAAAATCGCGGATCGAGAAGGACTAAATTCCTGACTGCGAAGCTAGGTCAGTTACAGTGAATTTACGGAACATACTATCAAATGGTCTCGGTTGAATTACTGACAAGTAACGCCCGTTTGTAGTGAGGACTTTATGCCTATCTTTGGGATAAAGAAGGACTAAAGTCCTGACTACGAACCCGATAAAGAAGGACTAAAGTGCTCACTACGAACCTGATTCCGAACTTAATTCAGGTTTTGTTACCGGAGGCGATTTTACTGATTTGAGTCGATCAATTTTTCGGCTGTTTGGGCAGCACGACTGTAAACACGCTGCCTTGACCGAGATTGCTGCTAATAGCAATCTCGCCGTTAAAAGGTTTTAAAAGTTCTATACAAGTATAAAGTCCGAGACCAGTTCCTGTTGGTTCCCCTTCGATTTGTTCTTCGCCTTTAGGCGGCTTCGACGTATAAAAAGGGTCAAAAAGTTTTGACAAATCTTCAGGTGCTATGCCGCATCCCGTATCTGCAATATCCATGTATATGTTCGAGTTGTCTTGCCGAGTCACGATAGTTATTTCCCTGATTTTTCTTTCCCACATAGCATCCATTGCATTATTTATTAAGTTATAAAATACTTGAGAAATATAGGAATAAATTAAGGGAATATTGGTTATTGTTTCGTCATAAAAGTATTTTTTTCTAATCTTATTCTTGAAAAACATATTTCCTTCCAATAGTTGAATTTCTCGCTGTACTAAATCGTTGATATTTACAGGATGCAAATCTTGGTTTTGTTCTTTCCTGCTTTTCATCATCAGAGTATCCATAATCTGATTAATTTTTGAGACAGCTTGAAAGATGTATTTGGTATAATTGAAAAAAGAGTCTTCTTGGATTTTTGTGGCTTTTGTTTCAATCAAATCGACGCTAGTCTGGATCACTTGTAGCGGGCTTTTGAGGTTGTGCACCATTCCCTGGGTCAAACGTCCGATGATGGCTGTTTTTTCCTGGTCGATTAATTGCTTGGTTTTTTGTTCGACAAGTCTTTCCAGATTTTGGTTGAGCTGGGCTAGTTCTAGGTTTTTTTCTTCGAGTTTTTGTTGCAAGTTGCGGATTGTCAAGTGAGTTTCTATGCGGCTCAACACTTCTTCGTGCTGGAAAGGCTTAGTGATGTAGTCAACTGCTCCTGTCTGAAAGCCTTTTACTTTATCAAGGGTCTCGGAAAGGGCGCTCATGAAGATGATTGGAATGTCTCGGGTTGACGGGTCTGCTTTCAAACGCAGGCAAGTTTCAAAACCGTCAATTCCGGGCATCATGATATCCAAAAGAATCAAGTCGGGATGGATGTATTCAATTTGCTCGATCGCACTTTCGCCGTCTAGAGCCACTAATACTTTAAATCCGTAATTTCTTAACAACTCGAAAAGTACGTCAAGATTTGTTTGGTTGTCATCGACAATTAGTATGATGCTTCTTTCGGAATTCTTATCGTTCATATTTAAGGGAAAAATTAAAATGATTGAGTTGTGAGTTGTCGGTTGTAATTTTACATGAGATTCAAGGGATTTTCGGTGCCTCTAGAAACCCGGTTGCTCGGTAGGTGCCGACGTTTGCAATAGCCTCTTTATAGGGCAATACTGTTCAGTTAACAGTGTTTATTTTCCGGATATCCCCCTAAATCCCCCGGATAGTCGGGGGACTTTTAGAAGAATCCTGTCCCCCCCTTTGTAGGGGCGGTGCCCCCGTGCCTGCCCTCTTGGCTAAGGGGGGATCGGGTTTAATCCAAGCGTATTGCGTTATTGACAATCACGATCGGGGCGTGAGATTTAACTGATTTTAATTTATCGGTTGGCTACCCTCAATTTTAGGGCAAATGTTGCTTCAAAAAATCTCGAATTTGCCTGAGCTGAAATCCTTTAGCAAGTTGGCGAACGTGCTGAACAAAAGGGACTAATGTCGGGTCAGAATTTTCTAGTTTAGCAGTTTCCTCCAGGATAGCTTCAATATCGCCCATAGCAGCCAATCTTAACAAGACAAAGACTGACTCTGAACCAGGAGACACTATTGTTGAGTCAGCAATCGCAATCTCCGATAATGCTTTGGGAGTTTGAGCTTTGCGTTTTTTGGTTTCCGATCCCTCTTCGTAAATCCATTCTAGTCTCAAATGCAGGCGCAATAATTCTAAAAGGTCGTTAGTTTGAATCGGTTTGGTGACAAAATTATCGCAACCTGCAAGTATGCTTTTTTGCCTGGTAGTCTCGTAAACGCTAGCGGACAAAGCAAGGATAACCGCATCTTTTAATTCCGGCAACTGTCGCAGCCGCCTGGTGGCTTCCCAGCCGTCCATTACTGGCATCAGCAAGTCCATTAAAATTAGATCCGGTAGAAATTCCTGTGCTTTGTGCAAACAGTCTGCGCCGTCTATCGCTTCTGCAATTTCAAAGCCCAAACGAGAAAGCAGTCTGTGCAGCATGGCACGATTTACTTCGTGATCGTCTACGATCAGGACTTTCCGGTGGCTGCCTCTAAAACCGATAAGCCGGCGTTTTTCTTGGGTGGAGGGGGTTTCAGAATATTCGGCGACTGCGGGCAAGTCTATATCCAACCAAAATATGCTACCTTTGCCGGGGGTACTTTGGACGTGAATGTCGCTGCCCATTATTTTGACTAATTTTTGGCTGATGGAAAGTCCTAGTCCGGTACCTTCGACGAAATTGTTACGATCGCCTACTTGATGAAAAGGCAAAAATATTTCTTCTAGTTTATTCTGCCGGATGCCGATGCCGGTATCTTCGATTTGAAAGCGAATTTTAGCGGTTGGGGCCCGATCGCCAGTAGTTGTGGCGATCGCTTCGGGCGCTTCTGTGGTTTCCCGCAGGGCGATCGACTTTTTCGGATTGTCTAAATTCGCAGTCCAATTGATTGTTTGAGTAGAAACTTCGGCTGTCAAACTCGAATTTGTGCAGTGGGTTTGAGGATAATTTTCTGCGTAACCGACTTTGAATGTCACGCCACCGCTCACCGTAAACTTAACCGCATTGCTGAGCAAATTAATCAAAACTTGGCGCAATCTGATTTCATCAACAAAAACGTAGTCTGGCAGCGCCGACACCTGCTCGTAATTAAACGCAATTCCTTTTTGATGCGAGCGCATCTGGAACAGATCGACAATACTTTTAACAAAGCTGGGAAAATGCAGATTTGTCGGTGACAGTTCCATTTTACTAGCTTCGATTTTCGAGAGGTCTAAAACATCATTAATCAGGGTTAGCAGGTGGTTGCCACACTGGTGAACGTTGTTGAGACTTTCCTGTTGCTCCGCAGTTAAATTCTTATCCGGTTTGAGCAGTTGAATGTATCCTAAAATCCCGTTCAAAGGCGTCCGCAATTCGTGGCTCATGTTGGCGAGAAAGTCGCTTTTAGCGCGGTTGGCGGTTTCGGCGGCTTCTTTGGCTAATTGCAGGGCGGCTTCTGCTTGTTTGCGATCGGCTATTTCGGTTTGTGCTTGTTCAAATAGGGTCGATTGCTGAATGGCGATCGCCAACTGCACGCCCAATTGTTTCAGGCACTCTGCCTCCAATTTTTGCCAGGAATGCGGGCCCGTGCAGTGGTGGGCTATCAACAGCCCCCACAAGTTTTCGCCTTGCAAAATCGGCACTACCAGACTCGCTCTCACCTGGAGGCGAGTCAACAAACTCAAGTAACAGTCGGCGATGCCGGCATTGTAAACATCTTCTGTGGCTCTAATTCGGCCATCTAGGTAAAGAGGAACGTAGGCTTCTCCAAAACAGGGGTCGTAAATTTCCATTCCTATAATTGATCGGGTATTTTCGCCAACCGATTCGACTGCGACAAACCCGCTCCAATCAGGATTGAATTGGTAAATTACAGTTCTATCTACTTGCAAAAACTGGCGGACTTCTTCGACTGCTTTGGTGAGAATTTGTTCTAAATTAAGAGAAGAGCGAATGCGTTCCAGCATGGCTACTGCCAACTGTTCCCGCTTTAATTGCTGGCGCAAAAATGCTTCTGATTCTTTGCGTCTTGTGATATCTGTAATCACGGCAATTAACCCGACCGAATGGTCATTTATGTCTTTAATGCTATCGGCTCGCACCAGAGCGGTAACAGCTTCATCACTCTTGGTTCGCAGGGCAACTTCGCCGCACCAAGAGCGACCTTTGCGAATGTTTTTATAGATTTTTTTGTAACTTTTAGGCCGGATGTAAAGCGCGGCGCGATCGCCTAGCTCGTTGAGTTCTTCCACTGTGTAGCCGTAACGCTGAATGAAGGCTTGATTGTGGTAAATAGACCGCCCTTTCAAGTCGGCGATCGCGATCGCGTCGCTGGTACTTTCCACAGCTTGAGTGACCCGCAGCAAAGCTAATTCTGCTGCTTTGCGATCGCTGATATCGGTCATCGAACCCACCATCCGCAGGGGGTTTCCGGCTTCGTCCCAGACTGCTTGAGCGCGGGCGAGCACCCACTTGTAGCTGCCGTCTTTGCACTGCAAGCGGTATTCGGCGGCGTAATTGGGGGTTTGGCGATCGAGATAATCTTGGATTGTGGCTTGCACTCGATCGCGATCGTCTGGATGGATGCGATCGATCCATTCGCTGTTGCTGCTGTCGATTTCGCCGTCTGCGTAACCGATAATTTCTTGCCAGCGGGCAGATCGAAAAGCTTCATCTGTTTGAAGATTCAAGTCCCAAATTCCGTCTTGATTGCCTTTAAGAACTAACTGCCAGCGTTCTTCACTTTTACGCAATTCTTCTTCGGCTTGTTTGCGCTGAATGTGAGAACCCAACTGAGTCGCTACCGCATTGACCAATTCTACTATACGCGGTTCCATAATTGATGGATCGCGCTTGCAGAACAGTAAAATTGCCAGCACCTCTGAATTGGCGCGAATCGGCACTCCGAAACAAGCTTTCAATCCGGCTGCTGCCGCCATTTGCGATCGGGCAAAAAATGCATTATTGACTACAGAAACATCTTCAATCCATTCTACCTTTCTGGTTGACCAAATCCGTCCCGGCACTCCCAATCCCGGCGCGAACCTAATTTTCTTACTTTCCTGGCCAAACCTATCTAAATCGCGATCGCTAGCATACCAAGTTTCGCTGTGTTCCAAAACAGTACCATTAGCAACGGGTATCCAAGCTTCAGCAAAATTCCAGCCGATCGCAGTGCACAGCAACCGGAGGATATCAGGGAGAGCGCTGTGAAAATCTACCGACTTACTAATGGCTTGAGTTGCTGCCAGCAACAGCTTAATTTCATCTTCTGCTTGCTTGCTTTCTGTAATATCAGTTCCCGTGCCGAGAATTTGTTTTAACTGGCCCTCTGCTGTTTTTGCAAATACAGTATCTCGGCTGACAATCCAGCGCCAAGAACCATCCTTGTGCCGGATGCGGTACTCAATTTCAAAGATCTCTCCTTCTGTACCCGTTGCGACTTGCTGTAAATAATCAGGCATTTTGATGGCATCTTCCGGGTGCATTAAAGTTAACATCAACGGCCCCATTGCCTGAATCTCATCTACTGTATAGCCAATAATCTGAGAGATAGAAGCATTCGCATAAATATTTTTTTGTTCTATCAAGTCGTAAACATACAAAATATTAGGACTTGCCTCAGCAATGCGATCGCCGAACCGCTTGCTATCTTGCAAATCTGCTTCTGCTTTCTTTCTCGCAGTAATATCGCGAACAATGCAAATTATTTCGCCCTCCGGCAAAATTGTCAGCGAGACTTCTTGAGGGAATTGAGAGCCATCGCGGCGGCAGCCTACTGCTTCTATGCTGCAATAACCTTGGTGCGCTAAAGTCGGCATAATTTCCCGCTCAAACCTTGCGAGTTCTGCACCTTCATAAAATATTTTCCAACTTTTGCCCAATATTTCTTCGAGGGCATTGTAACCGTAGATTTTGAGTTTAGCTGCGTTGGCATAAATCACATCTCCGCTGGCATTGACAATACCTATGCCTTCGGAAGCGGCTGCCATTGCTGCTGCTTGTCGCTGGAGTTTTGACTCAAAACGTTTGCGGCTGGTGATATCCCGGACGATCGCAATAATTTCGTCATCGGTGCAGAAGACTATTCTCGCTTCAAAATCGCACAGTACATCCTGAATTGGCAGTTGATATTCTACAACTTGAATCTCGCCAGTCTCGATCGCTTGTTGATTGCCGGACAATATTTTTTCAGCAAAAGCAGCAGGCAAGATGTCTTGTGCTTTTTGACCAATAAATATGTTTTCCGGTACCAGGGTTTGGATATCTTTTGCGGGTTTGAAGTCTACAAAAGTGCCGTCGGCGCGACAGCGAAATATCATGTCGGGTATCGCGTTTAAAAGAGCGCGATTAGTGGCTTCACTTTTACGCAATTCAGCTTCAGCTTGCTTGCTCAATGTAATATCTCTGGCAACTGCATAAATTAAACTTTCTTCAGCAAAAGGTGATGCCGTCCACGACAGCCATTTATAAGTACCATCTGGGCAAATACAGCGGTTTTCTAAGTTAATAACGGGGTGAGAATTTTGAAGTTTTTCTAATTCAGCTATAGTTATTTCTCTGTCTTCTGGATGCACGAATTCTATAAAAGGTTTGGCTAGAAGTTCGTCTCGGCTGTAACCTAATACATTTGACCAAGCAGGGTTTAAGCGTTTGAAATAGCCGTCAAAACCTGCAATGCAAAGTAAATCTAGCGAAATGCTAAAGAAGCGATCGCGCTCTTGTTGTGTTTGTTTTAATTCGGTGACATCGATCACCAAACCGTCCCAAACTATATCGCCGTTGGCCTGCTTGGAGGGCTTAGCCGCGCCTTGCAGCCATTTCACTCGTTCTCCCGTAACTTGCCGCCACTGGTGGTGCCAAGATTCCTGAGTCACTGCTGAAGTTGCGATCGATCGATGCAAGTCTGAGATGTCATCGGTGTGAACTGTAGCAAAAGCCAAGCTGGCATTTTCTTCTATTTCTTCAGGTCTTAAATTGTAGAGCTGCCAACTCCCAGAAGAAACATAAGTAAAAGATGTTTTGCCATCCACATAAAGCCTGTATTGATAAATCATTCCCGGCACGTTAGCGCTGATTATTTGAAATCGATCTTCGCTCTCCTGCAATGCTATTTGTTGGCGCTTGTATTCGGTCACATCTCGCATGATTCCGACCAACATTTTAGTGCCGTTAGCTTTATTAAAAACTGTTTTCTTGGTAGATATAATGCGTTCTTGACCTGCGCTATCTGTAAAAGTCTCTTCCGTTTGTTTGGGAATACTTCTTTGCAATACTTGCTCGTCTTGTTGCTCAAAAACTTTGGCTTGTGCTGCGCCCAAAAACTCGTATCCCGACGTACCTATAAGTTCCGATCGCCCTTTTCCCATCAATTCGCAAAAAGCATCGTTTAGTACAACCCACCTATGTTGCTCGTCTTTGACAAAAATTGGGTCAGGAGTAGCATTAATCGTGTGATTTAAAAACTCTTCTGATGCTTTTACTTCGGCTTCGTAGCGATAGCGGTCGCTCACGTCCAAAATTACTTTAATCATCCGGTCGATCGAGCCGTCGCGGCCCCGGATGCAGCGCAGGGAAACCCGAGTATAAACTATTTTTCCATCTTTTTTGCGCCATCTTTTGTCTAAAATATAGCCTTCGCTCTCCCCGGCAAAAATTTTATTTAACTGCTCTAAACTAGCCTGCCAGTCTTCAGGATAGCCCCACTGTTCCCAATTTCCGTGCAAAAGTTCTTGGCGCTCGTATCCCAGCAAATTGCACAAAGCATCGTTAACTTCCAACCACTGGCATTGTGTGGGTTCTGAGAGGGAAACTGGAGGAGCAATAATCGCAATTCCGACGAGGGAATTTTCGACTACGGAGCGATATTTTGCTTCACTTTTTTGCAAAGCTTCTTGGTTGTGCTGCCGCTCAACTGCGTAGCGGAGCGATCGCATTAACACTTCGCTGTCGATTTTTCGCTTGACTAGATAATCCTGAGCTCCTGCTTGGATTGACTGCACGGCGAGTTCTTCATCGTTGTGCGCCGTCAGTACGACGATCGGAGTATTGAGGCTGTATTCTTGTATGTTAACAATTGTACTTATGTCTTGGCTGTCGGGCAGCGAAAGGTCAAGTAAAATCACATCAAAATGTTCGCCGAGCAAAATTTGCTGCGCTTTGCTGAGACGGTCTGTACAGCTTACTGACAGCCTTTGGGGTTCGGCTCGGCTGACATTTGTTTCTAATAACAATTCTTCGATTAGATCGGCTTCGGCTTGATTGTCTTCGACCAGGAGAACTTTAAAGCCGTTTCGCTTGGCGGTTGGGCTCAAAACTGATATCATATACCTTGTTAATTATCGTAAGGCAGTCGAGCTAATTATTATAGCATATAAATAATTGAATGCCAAAATAACGCTGGTAAAAAATAAAATTGCTTGCGTCCAAAAACTACAATGTTCTACATCGACTGTGTTTTTGCTCTAAGTAGGTCAACCCAATCAGAGGTAAAATTTTTACGGTTTTGAGAATCTGGGTTGCTGGAGGAAACAAAACTGCTCGGTGTTGTGTTTTGTGGGCGATCGCCGCGATCGAATCGCTTCACCGTCAACAGTCAACACAATTTGAGCGGTATCCCCGCACCGCTGCGCGATCGGCGCCAATAAATCCGTGGAAATTATGTCTGACATTGACATTTTTACAATTTTTTTTATGATAGCTTACCTAAACTCCCCGCTGCCATTTCTTTACTTTTTGCAATTAAATAAATCTTCCCCAGGGGTCTTGCCATTTAGCAAAAAAGTTATAAGATAGAAATAGAGGCAATTAAAAACTAGGCCGGATACAGACGCGAAAAAAATCTGAGCTTTTGGGCAACAAAACTACATTTAAAAATTGACACTCCTTTGTTTACTGTCCTTTAACCGAACTGGTCTGAATGTGAGAGGAAAAAAGCAATGCTAGACAAATTAGCAATTCAAGAAAAACAAGTTTTAATTCCCAAAGAAAAAGCCTTAATATTGTGGTTTGATGAAGTCGGGATAGCCGACATCCCATTAGTAGGGGGTAAAAATGCTTCATTGGGGGAAATGATTCAACAGTTAACCCCCAAAGGAGTCAGCGTCCCCAATGGATTTGCAACTACAGCATACGCTTATCGGTACTTCATCGAGTCGGCGGGTTTAGAAGCAAAATTGCGCGAAATTTTTGCCGATTTAGACGTAGAAAATCTCCAGAACCTCCGCATCAAAGGGAAGCAAGCGCGGGCGTTAATTCTCGATACACCGTTTCCGCGAGACTTGCAAGTGGCGATCGCAGATGCTTACGATCGACTGTGCGATCGCTACGGCGACAGTACAGACGTAGCAGTCCGTTCGTCCGCCACCGCCGAAGACTTACCAGACGCCAGTTTCGCCGGACAGCAAGAAACCTACCTCAACGTCCACGGTTGCACCAGCGTCCTCCAATGCTGCCACAAATGCTTCGCCTCCACCTTCACCGACAGAGCGATTTCTTACCGCCAACAACGAGGTTTCGACCACTTTGAAGTCGCCTTATCCGTCGGCGTGCAGAAAATGGTGCGATCGGACTTAGCATCCTCCGGCGTCATGTTCAGCATCGACACCGAAACCGGTTTCAAAAATGCCGCCCTAATCACCGCCGCCTACGGATTAGGAGAAAACATCGTTCAAGGAGCAGTAAATCCCGACGAATACCTAGTTTTTAAACCCACATTAAAACAAGATTTCCGCCCAATTCTCGACAAACGCCTCGGCACCAAAGACATCAAAATGGTGTACGATCTCGGCGGTTCCAAATACACCAAAAACCTCTCGGTAGCCCCAGCAGAACGCGGCAAATACGCCCTTAACGATGAAGAAATTCTGCAACTAGCACGTTGGGCCGTACAGATAGAAGAACACTACTCTCAAGTCCGCGGCACCTACACGCCGATGGACATCGAGTGGGCAAAAGACGGCAATACAGGCGAACTATTCATCGTCCAAGCGCGGCCGGAAACAGTACAATCACAAAAATCTGCTACAGTTTTACGCAACTACAAATTGCAAGGTTCCAGCGCAGTTTTGGCAACAGGGCGTGCCGTTGGTGAAGCTATCGGACAAGGTAAAGCCCGCGTAATTTTAGACGTTCACCAAATCGCTGACTTTGAAGCAGGGGAAGTTCTTGTTACCAACAAAACTGACCCGGATTGGGAACCGATCATGAAAAAAGCCAGCGCGATTGTCACCAATTCCGGCGGCCGTACTTGCCATGCTGCGATCATTGCCCGGGAAATGGGAATCCCCGCCATTGTCGGCACCGGCGACGGTACTAAAGTCTTGCAAAACAATCAAGAAATTACTGTTTCTTGTGCTGAAGGAGAGGAAGGCAAAGTTTATTCCGGTTTAGTTCCTTTTGAAATTCAAGAAATTGCGATCGACAATTTGCCCCGCACCCGCACTCAAATTTTAATGAATGTCGGAAACCCAGAAGAAGCTTTTGGTTTGTCAGCAATTCCTTGCGATGGCGTAGGGTTAGCGCGGCTAGAATTCATCATCGCCAACCACATCAAAGCGCATCCCTTGGCACTGATTCACTTTGACGAATTGACCGACACATCAGTCAAGCGCCAAATTGCCAAACTCACAGCACTTTACAAACACAAACCCGATTTCTTTACCGACAAATTAGCCTGCGGAATTGCCACCATCGCCGCCGCATTTTATCCCAATCCAGTCATCGTGCGGATGAGCGATTTCAAGAGCAACGAATATGCTAATCTGCTGGGAGGGCGGCAGTTTGAACCGAAGGAAGAAAACCCGATGATCGGGTGGCGCGGCGCTTCTCGTTATTATGACCCGAATTACCGCGAAGCTTATGCTTTGGAATGCAAGGCATTAAAGCGAGTGCGCGACGAAATGGGCTTGACAAATGTAATTCCGATGATTCCGTTTTGTCGCACGCCGGAGGAAGGGCGCAAAGTGTTGGCCGAGATGGCGAAACACGGTTTAGTCAAGGGTGCAAATGGCTTGCAGGTGTACGTGATGTGCGAATTGCCCAGCAATGTCATATTTGCTGACGAATTTGCCCAGGTTTTTGACGGATTCTCGATCGGCTCCAACGACTTAACTCAGCTAACATTAGGATTAGACCGGGATTCTGCCTTAGTCGCCCACATCTTTGACGAACGCAATGAAGCTGTGAAGCGGATGGTGGAAATTGCCATTAAAGCCGCCAAGAAGTACGATCGCAAGATAGGCATTTGCGGTCAAGCACCCAGCGATTATCCTGAGTTTGCTCGCTTCTTGGTTGAGTTGGGAATTGATTCGATTAGTTTGAATCCCGATTCGGTTTTGAAGACTTTGCTTGATGTTGCTAAGGTGGAGGCTTCCAGTGCGGTGATGGATTTAGCGGCGCAGGTTGCTAAAGTTTAAGGGAGTATCTCAGTTTTGCATTTTTTCATTTATAGTGCTGTCCCCGCTCGCGTATTATACAATACGCGAGCGGGGACAGCACTCAAATAAAAAAATTCTTTTTACAAACATGAGATGCTCCCAAGTGTAACCCCTCTCCCGTTCGTAGCGAGGAATGCAAGTCCTCTGATTTAGAAAGGACTTGCATTCCTCACTACGAACCTATCCACAACAACCCTTACCAGCAAACGGTTAACGCACGGGCGGCATAGTTTGAGATTTCACTGGGAACTTTCCTGATTGAAAACCGTCTGTTACCCGATGATTTTAGCTTCGGGATTATGTAAATAAAAAACAAGATTATTCACAAAAGCTCTGAAAATGTGTTTACAGTTCTCCTGATTATTGTCATAGGTTTGGCTCCGTCGCTGGTGTCTTTGTGGGT
This sequence comes from Microcoleus sp. PH2017_34_RAT_O_A, assembly GCF_020737885.1. Classification (NCBI taxonomy): domain Bacteria; kingdom Bacillati; phylum Cyanobacteriota; class Cyanophyceae; order Oscillatoriales; family Microcoleaceae; genus Microcoleus; species Microcoleus sp. PH2017_34_RAT_O_A. Next base: position 17,719 of record NZ_JAEQDD010000067.1, read on the forward strand.
GATGCGCTCTGCCGAGAGGCAAGTCAGCGAGAGAATTGCAGCGGCCAGGCGGGCGGTAGCAAATAGACCCCTGCCTGCTCAACTAGCAATGGGCGATCGCATTTACGTAGAAGGCCTGGGTTATCCGATCGGCGATATCACTTGCGAGTATAACGCTCGCTCTAATTACATTCGCTGTGCTGTGAATCCTTCTGGGCCCTGTCAAGATTGTCGGTACTATCAAGCCAGAACTCTTGACGTTCGCGCCCAAAAGATATAGGTTGTATTGGGGTTGTTGTATGCGAATATTTGCTGAGGTAGTAATCCATCAGTTAATATGTACTTACGTGGAAGGGTTGTTGTTGAAGCTTTTTGGGGACTAGCCGCGCCCAAACTAAGTAATTAAAATCTAATCGAGCAGTATTGCTGGGTTAAATTGGCCCTAACTAGCGGATGACGATCGGTGTTTTTCTAGTTGATGACTTGCGCTCAGAAACCAGATTTAGATTGTAAATCTTGGTTGGGCTGCAAAAAATCTAGGAATAAATCGGGTTTCTACTCTCTTGGGCGTAACTGGGGGAGACCCAGGAAAATCGCAAGTAGCTTACCAGCAAATCTGTAAATCGATTTCTCCAAAACATCATGAAAAATTCAGCACTAACAATTGTCTCCAGCATTTACCTTAAACAGAAATCCGCTCGAAGACTCTAAGTTGAAATTTTGAGAAGTTGCTTGTGGGTAACAATATTCTATTTTTGGCGATCGCAGATGAACGCAGTCTCAAACCTGGATTGTTGTCACTAACTAGACTGCAAGTCATAAATTTTTAATCCGCCTCGTCGATACAGGGTATGCCGATTTCAATTAAATTACACCGCCCAAAAACAATGCAGACAAGCCCCCGACTCAAGTCGCGAGCAGCCCAAAATTTTAGACTTTAGACTAAAGTTCAAGCTCCCAGATTCATCTGGCCAGGAAATCTAAAATCTAAAATCTAAAATTGACTGACATAGATGGGAAACTGCCACCCTAATTTCGTTCATCCAACCAAGTGTTAGCTTTCAGAAATGGTAAATTTTTTCTGCCCATAAAGTGTATTAGACGATCGACAGAAAACCTCATCAAGTAATTTTTTGAGGCTCGCTGTTATTGTCTGCTGCGGGAGGTAAGATATCTCCTTGTTAAAGATACACCCGCTCACAGAAAGCCGAAGGCAAAATATCACCCGATAGATAGATTATTACCATTAAAACTGTCCTGTCTCAGCCCTCGCGCAGGCGATACAGCACTTTTGCTGGTTAATGAAGTAAAAAAAGTGATTTCGCTCCGAAACCGTCTGTTTGTCAGGGTTATGACGTGTTTCAGAAGTCTAATCGGCCGACATCAAATCGGCTGTATTTCCAATGCTATCCAATAGCAAGATAGCAGAAATTTATGCTGATGAAAATCGGCATATTACTCTTTTTAACAGAATACGGTTGAGTTAAGATCGATCGCCCTAACCTCCATTTAAAAAAAAGGGGGATACAAGAAATTCTCTTTCGTCCCCGCAACGATTCGGGGGATGGGAGGAATCTCCGGGGAAGAAACAGCACTAACTGAACCTTATTGCTTTCTAAAAGTCAAACAACAGAGCAACTCAGTCTCAATTAAGCCTTGTTAAGAGGTGATAATTATTACCTCTTAATGGGTATATTGTATACAATCAGCAAGGTATCAGACAATGAAAAGCATTGGCAACAAACCAATTTTCCTGACTCAACAAAAAGCAGTTGACACCACAAGCATTGGCAGGAAAAACTCCCGAACTACCGCAACTTATCCTCAGGAAAGACAAATAAAACAAGTAAAATCAGACTGGTCTTTCCTGTCTCCAAAAATTGGTGGTGGCGCGGAAATTGAACACCTAGAGAGAGAATTTTTGCGATCGACCGAGTCGGTAGGCCCCCGGAATGTAAAAAATATACTGTTCATCGATGCCAGAGTAGAGAATAGTGACAGCTTGGCAAGAGGAGCAACAGCGGATACAGAGGTATTTTTACTGGACTCGATGCGGGATGGAGTCGATCGAATTACTAGAATTCTTGCTAATTACAGCGATTTAGACAGCCTTCAAATAGTTGCTCACGGCCAAGAAGCCAGAGTACAACTGGGGTCAGTAGAACTGTGCAGCGACAACTTAGAAACCTACAGCCATTTGTTGCAGCAGTGGGGAAACTCCCTCAGCGAGAGAGGAAATATCTTATTATTGGCTTGCCGGGGAGCAGCCGGGGAAAGCGGCCGGGCCTTCGTGCGGCGACTCAGTGAAATTACGGGTAGAGAGATTGCAGCTTCCACAGGCTTGGTAGGGAGTGCGGCGCTCGGTGGCGATTGGGAATTAGAATTTGCGACAGGAGAAATAAGGGCCAGGATTGCCCTTGAGCAAAAGGTGCTGGAGGCATACAGCGGAGTCCTCGGTACCTTAGTCAACGAAACATTTAGGAACGCCACAGTCAGGGGGCCTTGGCTCTACCGAGGACAAGACGGCAGGGTATTCGACCCCAGCTCAGTCTTTGAAGCCAACAGGCAAAGGATTCCCGGTATCACCGGAGGAAGTTCATCTGGGATACTTCCCGGTTTGGGTGGCGATGTACCACCCTCTGGGGCTTTGCAATTGACGACCAACGGTGTGGGACTGCCAGCCTTTGTTCTCTACGACAACCCCATACCCTCCACAGAGGGTCTGAAAATTACCTTCGATTTCTTTGCTTACAACGGCACTACTCTCCAAGGCCCAAACGGTTTTATCAGCCCGCAGCCAGGGGACGGCATTAGCTTCTTCCTGATTGACGGGTCAGCTAGCCCTACAGCAGCAGGAGGCTTTGGTGGTTCTTTGGGGTATGCCAACAACACCAATGGCAGCCAACCCGGATTGGTGGGAGGTTATTTGGGCATTGGACTCGATGAGTTTGGGAATTTTTCTAATGATACGGAAGGACGTGTTGGTGGAGCAGTAAATGGTACCATTCCTGGTTCAACTCTCGAAGGCTACAGACCTGATTCCATCACTCTCAGGGGTCGTCAAGCAGATAGTTATCGATTTTTAACAAACGCGATCGCCCCTTTAGGTATCGACAATATCCCCAAAAGTATTGACTTTTTAGATGCTGGGGGTACTTATGACTTCGACAATACTGTCACTACCAGTCGAGATGCAGCGAAAAGAAGCATTCAAATTACCCTAGCCCCCTCAAATTCAGCAACGCCCAACAGGCTCACCATTGCCCTAGACCTGAATAACGACGGCTTGTTCACCGGCGCGGGTGAAACTCTGATCGATATCCCCAATCTAGCAACTGCAAACGGAGCGATACCGCCTAATTTCAAATTTGGTTTTGCCAGTTCGACGGGAGTTGCAAGCAACTTCCACGAAATTCGCAACCTCGCAATCGAGACTGTCAATCCTACTCCCACCATCTCTGCTGATGTGGCCACCATCAAAAGTGGCCCGCAGTTCATCAAAACAGGTGCTGGCAGTATTACCTACACCATCACTACTACTAACAAGGGGACATCGCCGGCTGAACAAGTTTTGGTTCAAGACGAATTGCCTCCGGAACTCGTTCCTGTCGGCGGAGCCAATCCCATTCGCCAGATCAGTGGGGGTGGCCTTTACTCAAGCACGACGCGGAACGTCACCTGGCCGAAAATTCCCGTTCTCGGTGTCAATCAAAGCGTCACCTACACCTTGTCAGTTGCTTTACCCCCAAGTCTAAATCCTGGCAGCAGCTTAACCAACACCGCATTCAGCAGTGCCAGCACTTTCGACCCCGATCTCAGCAACAACGACGGTTCAACGTTCATAGGCCAACAACAGACTACTATTTCCCCTACTGTTGCCGATCTCGTTACTACCAAAAGCGGCCCCGTCACTTCTGTGGCCGGGTCAACGATTACCTATACCCTGACCACAGCCAACCTGGGGCCAGACCCGGCTCTCAACGCGACTATCACTGACAGCATTGTTCCCGGTTTGACTGGAGTCAGCGCATCGGACAATGGCACTTACAATCCGGCTACAGGGATTGTCACCTTCCCGGTGCTGACATCCCTAGCCATCAGTACAACAGTTAACCGCACCGTCAGTTTCGTTGCTCCACCGACCCTTACTTCTATCAGCAACACGGCTCGCAGCAGCTCGGAGACACCCGACCCCTTTCCCCGCACCAACGACGGCAGTACCACCAATAAAGACGGCACTCCCACGAATTCCACTGTTGTCACGACTATTACGCCCAGCGCTGATGTGGTAACAATTAAGAGCGGGCCGACGGGTGCGCTGCCTGGAACCCCTGTCAGCTACAGAATTACGACAGTCAATAACGGGCCGAGCCAAGCAGAAGCCGTCACGATCGCTGACAGCATCATTCCGGGCTTGACGGGAGTCACGGCATCGGACGGTGGCACCTATAACGCAGTTACGGGGATTGTCAGCTTCCCTGCTGTTGCGATCGCCAGTGGCGTTACAGTCAATCGGACGATCGGCTTTGTGCCCCCAGTCGCCCTCCCCTCAATCAAAAACACGGCAACAAGCTCCTCGGCGACTCCCGACCCCACCCCAGGAAACAACAACGGCACAAACCCTGAGTCCAGTGTCAGCACTACGCTCGGAGCTATTGCCGATGTTGTTACCACCAAAAGTGGACCCACAGCTACTACGGCCGGTCGCACAATCAGCTACACGATCGCCACAGCCAACATCGGCCCGAGTCAGGCAGATGGCGTCACGATTACTGACAGCATCGTTCCCGGCTTGACGGGAGTCACGGCATCCGACGGCGGTACGTACAACCCAGTTACCGGGATTGTTACATTCCCTGGGATTGCACTCGCCAGTGGCGCATCAGTCAATCGGACGATCGGCTTTGTCGCCCCAGGTACCCTGACCTCAATCAGAAATACGGCTCGGAGCTCCTCGACGACTCCCGACCCGATCGGCACCAACAACGACGGCAGCACCACCAATCAAGACGGCACTCCCACCAACTCATCTGTTGCCACCAGCATCACGCCCAGCGCTGATGTGGTAACAACCAAAAGCGGCTCGACGCTCGCCATTCCCGGTGCTACAGTCAGCTACACGATCGCCACAGCCAACAACGGCCCGAGTCCGGCAGAAGGCGTCACGATTACTGACAGCATCATTCCCGGCTTGACGGGAATCACGGTATCCGACGGCGGCACCTACAACGCGGCTACAGGGATTGTCACTTTCCCGGGTATTTCGATCGCCAGTGGCGTATCAGTCACTCGGACGATCGGCTTTATCGCCCCAACAACCCTGACTAGCGTCAGAAACACGGCAAAAAGCACCTCGACGACTCCAGACCCAGCCCCTGGTAACAACGACGGCACAAGTCCGAATGCCACTGTCAGCACTTCGATCGGTGCTGTGGCCGATGTGGTAACTAGGAAAAGTGGGCCCGCGAGCGCCAATCCTGGAACCACAGTCAGCTACACAATTAGCACGGCCAACAACGGCCCGAGTCAGGCAGAAGGCGTCACGATTACTGACAGCATCATTCCCGGCTTGACGGGAGTCACGGCATCGGACGGCGGCACCTACAACGCAGCTACGGGGGTTGTCAGCTTTCCTGCTATTGCGATCGCCAATGGCATTACAGTCAATCGGACGATCGGCTTTATCGCCCCAACAACCCTGACTAGCGTCAAAAACACGGCAAAAAGCACCTCGACGACTCTTGACCCCACCCCGGGAAACAACGACGGTTCCGATCCTACTGCCACTGTCAGCACTACCCTCGGTGCTGTTGCCGATGTCGCAACAACCAAAAGCGGGCAGACGATCGCCACTGCTGGAACCACAGTCACCTACACAATTAGCACGGCCAACAAGGGCCCGAGTCCCGCAGAAGGCGTCACAATTACTGACAGCATCATTCCCGGCTTGACAGGAGTCACGGCATCCGACGGCGGGGTTTACAACCCAACCACAGGGATTGTCACCTTTCCTGCGATTGCGATCGCCAATAACCTTACAGTCACTCGGACGATCGGCTTTGTCGCCCCAGCTACCCTGACTAGCGTCAAAAACACGGCTCGGAGCAGCTCAGTCACTTCTGACCCCACCCCGGGAAACAACGACGGTTCCGATCCTAATGCCACGGTGACCACCACTGTCAGCACGACACCGCGCCGCAACATCCCCCCTACAGCAGAAAACGATAACGTCACTCTGGGGCGTAACAGCGCTGCCAGGCTCGCGAACTTGGGAGGAACAGACACAGACGGCACTGTGGTTTCCTTCACGATCGACACTTTGCCTCCAACAAATGAAGGCGTCCTATTTTTGGGCGACCCAGCTAACGGTGGAGTAGCGGTTACAGCCGGTCAAGTCCTGACGGCGGCTCAAATCAAGCAGTTGTTCTTCCGATCCACAGGCACTTTTACAGGGGCAAACTTTACCTACAGCAGCACGGACGATCGAGGAGATCGGAGTCCCGCAGCTACCGTTGCCCTAATTCCGCCGCAGTTCAAGGAACCGCCGGTACCAGTCAATACCAACTCTCCTGTGGCGCCGAACGCCACCATCAACCTCACGGGGCTGATAGCAAACGACCCGGATAGCCCGATCGCTTCTTACAAGATCGACACTCTGCCCCCGGCAGACCAAGGCGTCCTATTTTTGGGCGATCCGGCTAACGGCGGAGTGGCAATTACACCAGGTCAAGTCCTCACCCCAACGCAAATCAACCAACTATTCTTCCGGGCCACAGGCGCGTTCAGAGGGGCCAGCTTTACCTACAGCGCGACAGACACCACCGGGTTGCCCAGTCCGGCCCCCGCTACTGCCTCCCTGTTCCCGCCTCCGGTTAACCTACCCCCGGTTGCTAACAACGCCAGCGTCAGCTTGCTGCCCGGTAGCGCTATCAATATCCCCGGACTCGGAGGATCAGACGACGGCACTGTGGTTTCCTTCAAAATTGAGACTCTGCCGCCAACTAATGAAGGTGTGCTGTTCTTGGGCGATCCGGCCAACGGGGGAGTACGAGTTACAGCCGGTCAAGTCCTGACACCAGCTCAAATTACTCAGTTGTTCTTCCAGGCGGGCACCGATTTTAAAGGGGCAAACTTCACCTACAGTGCCACCGACAACCTCGGCGCTACCAGCCCGGCCGTTGCTACTGTCTCCGCACTGCCGATCGCACTTAACCAACCGCCGGTACCATTGAATGCCAATACCTCGGCGGCCCCCAGCAGCACGATTACCGTGCCCGGACTAGCAGGCCGAGACCCCGATCCGGGCGATACGATCGCCTCCTTCGACATCAAAACCCTGCCACCAATAGCTCAAGGTCGTCTGTTCTTAGGCGATCCAGCCAGCGGCGGAGTTCCAATTACGATCGGTCAGATCCTGACGCCTGCTTCGATTAACCAATTGTTCTTCCAGGCATCGGGCAACTTCACCGGTACTACCTTTACCTACGGCGTCACAGACAGCCGCAGCCTAGGCAGTCCCACTGCGGCAACTATCTCAATTTTGGCCGCACCCGTCCCGCCCACACCCACACCGCCCACACCCACACCGCCCACACCCACGCCAATTCGGCAACCGACGCCCACACCTACCCCGATACTGGTACCCACGCCCACACCAGTACCCACGCCCACACCAGACATCCCGCAGCCACCGACACCGACACCCACACCAACACCCCCGCCTATTTTCGGGCCAGTACCCGAACCTGATACGGGCTGCGATTGCACGCCCTTACCCCTGCTGCCTCCGATTACATTTATCCAACCGCAGGCAGGGCAAATACTCAACTTCGACTCTAACGCCGTAGAACTCACCGACATCCAAAACACGATCCTCGGCACTCCCGAAGACGACTATTTAAGCGGGAACGACACTAACGAACTGTTTCTTGCCGAAGCTGGGAACGACATAGTTTTAGGTGAAGACGGCGCTGATATTGTCTTCGGAGACCAAGGGGCAGACTTCATCGCTGCCGATAAGGGCAATGACATCGTTTACGCGGGCAAAGAAAATGATGTGGTGTTTGGAGGGAAACAAAACGATCGCATTTTTGGCGATCGCGGTGCGGACTTATTGTCGGGCGATCGCGGTGATGATACGATCGTCGGCGACAACGGCAACAACATC
>NZ_JAEQDD010000068.1:0-25648 GCF_020737885.1 Microcoleus sp. PH2017_34_RAT_O_A
CATACAGGTGAACCCTAATTAAATGTTTTGTAGTTACTCAATAATTCTTGTCCAATATACCATATTCTGTTAATATAAAGTTTAGATGCGTTCGCCCTGGAATGGAACCATAGGTTTTGCTGCTGACGGCGAATACAACTACGGTTTAGATGGAACTCAAAATGGACAAGAAGGTGTAGCAGTCGCAGATTCCCAACAGTTGTTTTCGCTTCCAGAACAGGCACACTGGGTACATTTTTGGGGAGGAGAATCTGGTGGGGTAGGTAAGTCAACCTGCTGTCGCTTGATGGTGCATTATTTGAGCGAGAAATTGAAGAGAGAAGATTTTTGTGCCATCGATTGCGATCGCACAAAACCGGATGTTTCTAATTGGTATGGCGGGCAGTTGGGGGAGCGGTGTATTACCAGTTTGTTTTCAGAATCAGAAGAACTTTCTTCCGAAGCGGATGCAATTATTGAGAAAGCGATGGTGCAAGATGCGATCGTAAATTTGCCAGCTCAGGCATTCGACTCTTTTAAAGAGTGGGCTCGCCGCAATGCCCTTGCAGATGTGGTAAAAGAGCTCGGCATAGTGCCGGTGATGTGGTTTGTTTCCGATGGTACGCCTTCCTCTTTAGCGCTTTTTGTTGATTCAATGCGCGAGTTTGGTTCTTGGATGCGACACGTTTGGGTGCGTAACTATGGCCGGGAGAAAAGCGAAGTGGCTTGGCAGGCTTTGGAACAGCGGGAAGCTTTTATGAAGCTCAAACCCGAAAAAACTCCTTTGCTGTACGCTTCAGTTGAAATGGAAATTGCGGGGGTTTCTAATTTTGATGGAGCAGGTGTATATGGATTTTTCATTATGAACGTGCCGGCGATGTACGCGCCCGACCGAAAAATCTTTGAGGAAGAACAAAAGCCTTTAAAAATAGTAGCAGAAACTATGAGGTCTGGAAAACCCTTATTTAGTATTAGAAGCCGAAAGTTTTTGGAAGATGTCTGCACTCAATTTGACATAGTGATGACTCATATGGGAGCCAAAAATGAAAAATTTTAGCTTTTAATTGTGCTTTTGGGATGTTAAACTATCGACTCTTAATAAAGAGCAGAAAGATGAAAAATTTTAGCTTTTAATTGTGCTTTTGGGATGTTAAACTATCAACCTTTAATAAAGCAGTCCGACCGAAGTGAAAATTTTAGCTTTAAATTGTGCTTGTTAGCTGCTAAGATTAACACCTTAATAAAGGAGCAAAAAATGGAAAATTTTAGCTTTAAATTGTGCGATTCTGCAAAGCCTTTCCTGCATTTTGTAGGAGGAGAAAGCGACGCCAGCGGTAAGTCTGTTGTTGCCAAGCTTTTGGCTGAGTGGATTCCCAACTGTGCGCTATTTGATGCGGGGAGAGGTGGCAATTTGAAGAAGCTTTTTAAATCTAAATGCGAAATTATGGAACCTCCTCCCTGCGATGATTTGGATTGGGCTTGTGAGGCACTGGAATTAGTTCGTCAGGGGCGATCGGCAGTTATCGATTTACCAAGCCGGCGAGCAAGTGAATTTGCCTGCTGGGCTGCATCTAACAGCGTCGGTAGTGCTGCTGTCGAGAATGGCTGGGGTATTTTCCTGTGGTGGGTTTGCGACGGTACGGTTGAGTCTAAATCAGCCCTGCAAAAATCTTTGGAATTAACCGGAGGCGAATTGATACATATTTTAGTACGCAATTTGCATTTTGAGAATTATTGGTCTGACTCTAATAGCAAGTGGGAATGGTGCGACGAAGATTGGTTTTTGGAACGGGAAGAAGCAGGCAATTTGAAGTCGATCGATCTGCCTAAACTGACTGCTGGACACATGAATTGGCTTTCCCGCATGGACGTTACTTTTTTAAACGCACTTTCTGCAAAAGATGCGGTAGGCAATTTTGAATTTTATGCAAAAACGCGATCGGCTGTATTTCGATTTGTGCGAGCTAGTTTTAAGCAATTCTTTCGCTGCAATGAAAGTTTGTACGAAAATATAGACGAAAATGCGGAGAAGAATGTCAAGGAAAATACTAAGGAGAAACTAGAGAAATGTAGGAATATTTAGAGAAGAATGTTAAGGAGAATCTAGATAAATGTAGGAATGTTTATAGAATAAGCTATTTCGCATTAAAACTGGGATTTTTGAGCGCTAGACTTCTTGCTGTGTCGAGATAGCTCGCTCAAGTTAAATGCAGGACAGCTTAATGTGAAGGAGACTGTAGGGAATAATATTAAGGAGAATGTAAGATAGTGAAACAAACAGAGTTAGATGTAGAAGATTTCGACAGCGAGCCAGAAGAAGACTCTGGTAAAACCGCTGTCTTAGATTACGAAAGAATTCGGGAAATAGTTCAGTGGTTTGCCCCAGAAAATATACCAACTAGCGTGGAAGAGTTTAAAAAAGATGTGGTAGAGGAACTTTCTAAGAACCACGATGTTTCTCCGAATGACCCCGAATTTGACACTCTTCTGAGAATGCAGAGGTTGGAACTTCTTTTGCGATTGCTTCCATCTATATTTGATGGAGTATTTTTCAATTGGCTTGAGCGGGTTAATAGCATTACGAAAGAGCAGGAAGAATGGCTGTTTGAGGTTAAATCTATAGCCGAGCAGTATGCACTCCAGGCAAAGGCTTTGGCACTTGAACCGTTATCTAAACCAGATGGGACTTTTTTGGGTTCAGGAGTTACTCGAAGCGGGAAAACATTAGATTTAAAATTTCTGCTAGCAGCCGGGTTATTTTCACTGCTTACATTTGTAGGAGGTTATCAGTTAGCTTTATCTAATTGCCAGTCTCATTTAACATTGCCACAGCAGAAAACAACGAAGTAATTTAACAACAAAAAATGATGGTTAATATGCCGACAAGAAAAGCAAAGATAGCAGAAAAAGAAGTAGTAGCAGAGTCGCCAATAGCAGATTTAGATCGGCAAGTTACTGCCGTCGCGGAGGATTCATCTAAAGCCGTGTATTTGGTAGATTTGATGTCAAAATCAAATCAAAAAGCCTTGTTTGGAGAAAAAGGCGATCGCCCAAACGATATTGCACTAGCCGCAGTAGTAAACGATGCGAAAGGAGTACAGAAAGCCGCTGCGGAAGCCGGGTACGAAGTAAAAGGTTCAGTTGATACAATAGGGCGCGTCGCAATGAAATCGCTGGGCGTCAGTGCAGAACCCGGTACAGCACCGGCTGTTTTCAAAAGTCAGCACGGTGACAGTGCTAGTAGGTTAGATTCGGCGAAATCGATGGTGAAAGAAGACCCTACACCGGCGACTACCATTGACATTCATTTAAAGGTTAAAGAATCGGCTCCTCAAGCATACGAGGCGGTGTGTCCGGCACCTTTGAAGCAGCAGCATTCTGAAGTATATTTGATTCGGAGAATCAATAAGGAAATTCAAGAACAATCTTGGAAATCGTCATCCGAGGATGCTTATGCTCTTGGCTCAATTAAACCGATTCAAGACTTATATCAATCTGAAGCGACTGCGAGATTTACCAGGATAAAAGAAGAGGTTCAACCGAAGATTGATGGCATTTCATTGAACAGTTTTGTAGAGTGGGCTGCGGACGCTCAGAAGCTGCATCGTAGTCCAGAATATCAAGACCGGGTTCAGAATGCTGGCAGAATGAAAGTAACGGGTGATCTACTTGATACGAAGACTTTATCAGAGTCTTTGAAACAGTATGAAGCAAGCATCCAGCAAGCGGACAACGGTAAAGTTCATTTGAAAAACGAGCGGATAGAAAGTCGTCCGACACCTGCTGCTGTCCGAGAATATAAGGAGGAAATGAAAGCTGCTCATTACGAGTCGATGCCAAAACAGTGGGATGTTGTCCAGCAGTATATGGAAAAAGATCGGGAATCTGCTTCTAAGCTCCAGGCATTACCTGCTAAGAGCAAAAATTCTTCGGAATTGGGAGGTTGATTATAAGTTTGTGTTGATTTTTTGCGATTTCGATTTCGATTTCGATTTTTATTTCAATTTCCAGGTTAAAATTAGGAGTTTTTATGGTATTAGATGTTGTTTCAGCAAAAAACACCTTGAGGGAAATTAGGGATTTGTTGATGCCTCAAGACATTCCAGAATATGCGGTTTATTGCGTTCGTGGTGTACCGTCTTATAAATTTTGTCCTAGTCTACCAGGCGATGACGGATTTTGGGTTGTAGGGGGAGAAGAGCGGAATGATTTAATGAACCAATCAGAAATTAAGCAATTGTGGGAATTTGAAGAGGCAATGATTTTTGATGGTGAACTGGTTTACGGCGTGAAAGAAGGTCAAGTAGTTGAAAACAAGTATTTATTGCTGCGGCAGAACTTTTTAGAAGTGATTTGACTTTTGTCTTGGCCACAGTCTTTGAAAAAAAAGGAAACGTGCAATCATTGCACGTTTCCTTCATTATGTAAGATTTAGAACATTTTCGGTTTAGCTAAATTAGGGCTTACGTAGTGAGAATAATTTTTTGTCATTCTGATCTAACGCAGAGCTTCGAGACTGGGAACAATCTCGAAGCCTTCCAGTGCCATTACAATGTGTAAGTGTCACAAATGTTGAGCGCACTCCCCAACTAGAATCTTTAATTTTGGTGTGGACTGTTAAATCAGTTTAGTATTCGGACGGTAATAGCAAAGTGGTGTTGCACAACCACAGCTTAATTTCGTCTAGCGGGAAGTCCGAAAACTCTATTTCTTGGCTGTAGGCGGGTGGTGTTTCTGAATCCTCCTTACAAATCAGCAAAAATTCACATTCCTGCTGTCTTGTGAGTTCCCAGATTTGGAATCCTTTGAGCATTTCATTGCCCGATTTTTTGATGTCTGGTTGGTATGAGGCAATTGCGTCGATTAACCAAGTACATTCTGCTTCTCGAACGAGGAACATGACACCTTCCGTTAGTTCGAGCGTCGTCTGAATTAGCCGATGAGTGTACAATGTTTCGCTACCGCCAAAGCCCGGTAGTAACTCCAGCAATTCTTCTTTTGTTTTCATATATTTGAGTTGTGATTTATCAAAAACTCGGCGCGAAGCGCTATTATGATTGGGTTGTAAAAAAAAAGAGAATTAGTTGACTCTGAAGTTATAATTCTCTTTCTTAACATTTATCGTCAGTTTTTCCGAGTTTTTCAGAATCATAATGGTTCAATGTGGCAAGAATCTTGGCAAGTGCAATGGAGATTTTGAAGGCGTTCTAACTCTTCAATTTTTGCAGTTGTTAGGTGGGTTAAAGTCAGCTTTAGGTGGCTGATTAAACTTGATAAAGCCTCTACACTTTCCGTACCAAACTTCAGGGTTACGCTGGTTTCGTTGAAGCCTTCAAATAGCGTTACTGTGTCAGGGCTAGAGCAGCAAGTAGTTAAGCTGCTGACATATACGATGTGGCTTGATGTAATTTTCATGGTATTTTTTAGCTTGCGAATGCGAATTTGCGCTGTTACTGGCGCGGAGCGCTTGCCAGCCTTGATTGACGAGAAAACCACTTGGCAAAATTAGTACAGTCTACTAATTTCCATCCTACCTGGGCGCAAATTTGGTGGGCATTTTGAAGTTCTTCTTCTGTGAGATTTTTGTATTTTTGCGCTTGACCATTCTTTGTGAACAAATAAGTTTCGTAAAACTGACCAACTTTCGCGTAACCTACTGTTTTAGTGATTGTTTCTGGCTTCAACAAAAAGTCAGGGCAGTGCCAGACTTTCACTTCTAGTTGACAAGTATTGATTCTTTTTGATTGGCGGATTTGGCAATCACCCCATCCGTGAGTTATTAGCAGCTTCATGAATTTTTCGGCTGCTGCTTGCGAATCGAATCCGAAATAGGCAGTTTGTCTTGTGCCTTGAGGATTGATTATTTCGCCGGATTTTTTAGAGTGGAGGACAAATTTCCATCCTTCATTGAGCAAAGTTATTTGTGGGAAAATTTCTGCCATTTTTTTAGTTCTGAGCTGAGTTCAATTACACAGCGCAGAGCGCCAACTACACAGGGTTGGCATTTATATTCGACTGGTTGGGCTTACAGCAATATTATTGTATTGCAAATTATTTAATAACTTATTTAATAATTTATCTAACACCTTATTGAACAACTTATTTAATATCTATAAGTTATTAAATCGCAATACTCCGGACAGTTTTTTGAGCAGCGATCCAAAGCCTCATTCTACCGTTAATATTTCATAGAGCCGGGAACCCATAACCCGCATTCTACCGTTGGTCATTGAAAACTGCCCGGACTATTGAAATCGGAGAGTTTTGAAAAAAAATCCCCAAATAGGGGATTTTTCCTAAACTTATCTAAAATGGAATGTGAGTATATTCACTCTCATCTAGTTCCATCTCAGTTTGAAAGCTACTCTCAAACGAAGTCAGTTCTGCTTCCGATTGCAGTTTAGAAACAGGTTTTGATTTTGATTGCGGTTGAAATTCAGGTTTCGTCTTACCCTGGCTTTTTGCAGTTAGTTTTGATGCAAATTCCGGTTTGACTTGAGTTTCTGGCTGTGGTTCAGTCTGAATTTCCGCTATTTCCGCGTCTTCTATATTGAAGACAGGAATATTTTCTTCAAATGTGATGTATCCTTTACAGGTACACAAAATTTTGTCAGTATTTTGAGACTCAATGAGTTGGGCAGACAGATTTTTGGCAGAGAATGGAATGCTAGCAAATTCCATGTCTTCCCGACCGCGAAACTCAAAAATTCCAGTGCCTGTAACAAGGCTATTCTCGCCTTGTTGTCTGAAGTCATACTCGTCATCTTTTATGACTATCAGAGATAGTGTGCAAGTTTGCATCATGAGAGTTTCTCCTGTGTTTATGTGGTTGTTTGCTAATATTCGATGCCGCGATACCAAATTTACATAAAGCTGCATAGAATCGCAGGGTAACAAAATCGAAACCTGGCTTTGTTTTCAGCTTGTCTATGTTCTATGCAGCTTCATAGTAAATTGGTATGATTAGTTTTTTTCTGCAAAGATAGATGTTAAAATACCTTTGCTGAAACAGGAGTTTTGCCGTTGTGGTTGTACGCAATCTTTCCGAAAGAGTTTACTTTGGGAAGAGTTGCGGTTTGTGTTTCTCGATCGCGTTTCTCTAGGAGAGTTACGCGCTGGATTTTCACAACCAGTTTTGAATGAAATTCGCCGTTGTTTCCCGTCCAGCTTTCGACCGTTACTTGACCTTCGACACCGATGAGGCTGCCTTTTTTGGTGTAATTGGTAAGTACCTCACCTGTTTTCCCCCAAGCTTCAATGGAAAACCAGTCAGTTTCATCAGACATCTTTCTCTTGATGGCAAGAGAAGATTTTGTCACAGACGATCCAGATTGAAAGTAGGTAATTTCTGGATCTCGACCGAGGCGACCTACAAGCATAATTGTGTTCATGCAAATTCCTTTTTAATTGTTGTAGATTTTGCGCGTAGCGCTCTTATTAATCAATTTATTTTAATTAAATACCGTTAACTTTTATTAATCATGTAATTTCGATCAAAAATTAGTGCTAAGCATGGTACAATCTCCTAATAAAATATGGACATATTTGCTGCATATAAAGCCAGTTTAGGATTTATATGCATTGAAAATCTGTTTAAGTCCTGTTAACTAGGTCTGCCTCAAAAGCAACCGTGTGGTGGATAATACAACAGAGACGTTCCAGCAATCTAATAGTGAAGTTCAAAAAGCAGCGACAATTGTAGCCGATCGCCTTTGCGGTGCTATTTCTGACCCGATCGTTCGCACTCTGATTTTCAGGCGACCTGTCGCCCCGTCAGCAAAAATTCACCAAGAAGCTTAATTTTCTGGAGTTTGGCAAGTGATATACTTTGGGAAACGGATGACAGTCCTTCGTCGGTGAGCATTCAATGATTACCCTGCCTGGAGTTACTATCCACAGCAAAATCTATGAGAGCTTAGCTTCTTTGGTGTATCGGGGCATCAGAGAGCAAGATAATTGTGCAGTGATTGCCAAAGTTCTCAAGCAGGATTATCCCTCTCCTCATGAATTAACTCGCTATCGGCAGGAGTATGAAATTACTCGCTCTCTCAACATTGAAGGCGTAGTCAAGGCATACAGCCAGCAAGACTACCAGCGCACGCTGGTTATTCTTTTGGAAGACTTTGGTGGAGAGTCTTTAGAATACTGGATGCGGCAGCAATTAGACTTCTGTCCCATGTCGTTGTCGGTTTTTTTAAATGTGGCGATCGCCATTACTGATATTTTAGGCAAAATTCATGCGGCTCATGTCATTCATAAAGATATTAATCTTAGCAACATTGTCTTTAATCCGAAGACTGGCGTTGTCAAAATCATTGATTTTGGCATTGCCACTCGCTTCAGTCGCACCAATCCCACATTCAAAAGCCTCCATCTTCTAGAAGGAACCCCCGCATACCTGTCGCCAGAGCAAACCGGGCGAATGAACCGGATGCTCGATTACCGCACCGATTTTTACTCGCTGGGTGTGACGTTTTACGAACTGCTAACTGGACACCTACCGTTTCCCGCAACGAATATGCTGGAGCTGGTTCATTGTCATATTGCCAAGCAGCCTGTTCCCCCTCACGAGATGAATGCAGCGATTCCTAAACCCATTTCAGATATCATTCTGAAACTAATGGCAAAAAATGCAGAAGATCGCTATCAGAGTGCTTGGGGGATTAAGGCAGATTTAGAACTTTGCGATCGCCAATTCGCAGAAATGGGTCGAATCGATCGCATTCAACTGGCACTTCAGGATGTTTGCGATCGCTTTCAAATTCCCCAAAAACTGTATGGACGCGAGAAGGAAATTGCACTGTTACTAGCGGCGTTTGATCGCGTAGCGTCTTTAGAGAACAATCGCATCGCTGGTTTCCAGAATAATTCAGAAATAAGATTTAAAGTCGAAATGATGTTGGTCTCTGGATATGCTGGGATTGGTAAATCAGCGTTAGTGCAGGAACTCTATAAACCGATTACGGCAAAGCGTGGCTATTTTATCTCTGGTAAGTTCGATCAATTCCAGCGCAATATTCCCTACAGTGCAATCGTTGATGCTCTGCGAAAATTGGTGCAGCAGTTATTGAGTGAACCAGATGAGCAATTGGAGCAGTGGCGATCGCAAATTCTAAATGCTTTGGGGAGTAATGGGCAACTCATGATTGATGTGATCCCCGAAGTTGAATTAATTATTGGCAAGCAGCCACCTGTACCAGAAGTTGGAGCTACTGAAGCTCAAAATCGCTTTAATCGAGTTTTTCAGCAGTTTATACGGGTGTTTTGCTCGGAAGAGCATCCGCTTGCGATTTTCTTAGATGATTTGCAGTGGATTGACTCCGCGACACTCAAGTTAATTGAACTGATGCTACTGGATGAGCAAGCCCAATCCCTCTTTTTGATTGGAGCCTATCGAGATAATGAAGTGACTCCCACACATCCACTGAGCTTAATGCTCTCAGAACTGCGAAAACAAGGGGCAGTGCTGCAAGAGATTGTATTGTCACCCTTAATGCTTGAGCCTTTGAGTCAGTTGATTGCCGAGACGCTACATCAGAATACTGACACTGTTCGTTCCTTAGCGGAGCTAGTGCTGCGTAAAACTGAGGGTAATCCTTTCTTTGTCAGTGAATTTTTAAGATTGCTGTATAGCGATAATCTGTTGAGCTTTGATGCAGAAAACCTAAGCTGGCAGTGGAATCTGGCTCAGATTCAAGCCCAGAACATGACTGATAATGTGGTGGAGTTACTACTGCTTAAGTTGCAAAAATTACCAGAAGGCACCCAGCAAATGCTCCGCTTAGCTGCTTGTGTCGGGGCTGAATTTGATTTAGAGACGTTGGCGATCATTTGTGAGCAGTCTCCTCAGACGATTTCTTTGGATTTACTAGCAGCAATACAAGCTGGATTGATTCAGCCTCTCTCTGAATTAGATGAAGACTTGTTAGTTCAGGAGTATAAGTTCTTGCACGATCGCGTCCAGCAAGCCGCCTACGCCTTGATTGATGAGTCGCATAAACAAGTGGTTCATTTGCAAATTGGTCGCAATCTCCTCAAAAAAACGTTGCCAGAACAGCTATCAGAGCGGTTGTTTGAGATTGTCGATCATCTTAATCATGGAGCTGAGCTAGTCTCTGCTCAATTAGAACGAACTAAAATTGCCAGATTGAATTTAATCGCAGGTCAGAAAGCAAAGGCAGCAACGGCTTATGAAGCAGCTTTTAAGTATTTCACTACAGGGCTTCAACTCCTCAATTCAGAGAGTTGGCAGAGTGAGTATGACCTCACCTTAGTGCTGTACTCAGAAGCAGCAGAAGCGGCGTATCTCCAGGGTCGCTTTGATGAGATGGAACAGTTGGTAGAAGTGGTACTTGATCGTGCCAAAACAGTGGTTTACAAAGTACAGGCTTACGATAGTAGAATTCAAGGATATTTGTCACAGGGCAACCTGAAAGAAGTACTAAAAACTGGATTGGAAGCGTTAAAGCTCTTGGGAATAGATTTAATAGAAAATCCAAGTCAGGCAGATATTCAAAGGGAATTGGAGTCAACGGCTGCACTATTTGCTGAACGAGAAATCGAAGACTTGATTGATTTACCAGAGATGACTGCACCAGAACCACTGGCAGCTCTGTCAATCCTAGCGAATATGGGGTCTGCTGTATTTATAACGTTACCAGAACTGTGGATACTGATTGTATGTAAGAGGGTAAATCTGTCAATTAACTACGGTAATACTACCTGGTCACCACATAGTTATGTTGCTTACGGATCTGTTCTATGTGGAGTTGTTCAAGACATTGAACTCGGTTATAAATTTGGACAACTGGCTCTCAGCTTGGCAGAACGATTGCATAGCAAAAAAGGAAACTCGAAAACATTAATGTTTTCGAGTTTTCATATCCTGCACTGGAAGGTGCATCTTAGGAGAACAATAACATTTCTGGTTGATTCTTATCAAAATGCGGTGGAAACCGGAGACTTTGAATCTGCTGGTTATACTGCATATTTCGTGTGCCATAACTCATTTTTTGCTGGAGAGAAACTTACCCAACTAGAACAAAAAACAGCAACTTACAGCAAAGCGATCAGCCAAATCAGACGGGAAAGCCCCTCGAATTGGCTTGCAATACTGTGGCAGAGCATTCTTAATTTGCTAGATAGGTCTGAGAATCCCAGTCGCTTAGTTGGTCGGGTGTGTAATGAAGAGGAGTCATTACCACACGCCCTTGCAGTTAAAGATGGAAGTGCAATTAAAATGCTATACCTGTACAAAGTTATATTGCATTATTTATTTGAAGAATATCATCAAGCTATACAGACTGCTATTTTAGCAAGGCAATATTTTGAAGAGGTGACAGCAATAACGGTTTTACCTGTATTCTGCTTCTATCATTCTCTGGCGCTTTTGAGCCTATCGCTCGATGCTTCAAACTCTGAAAAATCAGCTTGGCTAAACTCTGTTAACACCAACCAAGAAAAGATGCAGAAATGGGCAGAACATGCCCCAATGAATTATCTACATAAATTTTATCTAGTCGAGGCAGAGAAAGCGCGAGTCTTAGGGCAATTTCTTGAGGCTGAGGAGTTTTATGAACGGGCGATTGCAGGTACTGCTGAAAATGAGTATGTCCAGGAAGAAGCATTAGCTTATGAATTAGCGGCTAAACATTATCTGGCGCGAGGTCGGTCAAAAATTGCTCAAACCTACATGAAAGAAGCGCACTATTGCTACGATCGCTGGGGCGCAAAAGCTAAAGTTAAAGACTTAGAAAAACGCTATCCACAACTACTTAATTTCAACTTAATTCGGCAATCAAATTCAACTTTGACCGAGGGAACGATCAGTCATTCGACTGCGGCGATCGATTTGGCTGCGGTGATGAAAGCGGCTCAAGCCCTCTCAGAAATTATCCATCTCGATCAATTAATTGCCAAGTTGATGCAGGCAGTGATACAAAATGCAGGAGCCGAAACTGGCGCTCTGATTCTCTTGGAAGACGATCAGCTCACTGTGGTGGCTCAATGCAGTGGGAGTAGACAGTGCGATCTGGAAAAGCTTGCTGTTGCTGACTGTGTAACGATTCCTGTCTCCGTTATTCACTTGGTAGAACGCACTCAAGAAACTTTAGTTCTTGATGATGCCGTCAGCGAATCGTCTTTTTCAACCGATCCTTACATTCAACACCAACAGACGCGATCGCTCCTCTCTATGCCAATTCTCAAGCAAAATCAGCTTGTCGGCATCCTTTATTTGGAGAACAAGCTCAGTACCGCAGTGTTTACCCGCGATCGCTTGCAAGTCCTCAAACTGTTGATTGCTCAGGCAGCAATTTCACTGGAGAATGCTCGGTTATATGAACAGTTAGCAGACTATGCCGAAACCCTGGAAAGGAAAGTAGAAGAGCGAACTCAAGCCTTGCAGCAGGAGATGGCTGAACGTCAACAAACCGAAGCCGCATTGCAACGCAGTGAAACCAAGTTCCGCAATATCTTTGAAAACTCGCAGGTTGGCATCTACCGAGTCCGCCTCTCGGATGGATTACTTCTCGATGCCAATCAACGCCATGCTAATCTGTTTGGCTTTGATTCACCAGAGGAGATCATTGGGCTTGAACACGTCATAGGCTATTATGCAGATCCCAGCGATCACCAACACCTCATTGAGTTGCTGAAGCGGGATCGGGAAGTGCGAAGCTTTGAAGCCCAAATGCGAAAACGAGATGGGACATTGTTTTGGGGGCTTTTCTCTCTTTATCTGAATGCAGACGATGGCTACATCGAAGGGGTGATTGCGGATATTAGCGATCGCAAACAGGCAGAAGCCGCTCTACAAACGAGTGAAGAACAACTGCGCTTAGCCTTAACCGCTTCAAATCAAGGACTCTACGATCTCAACATCGAAACTGAAGAAGTTGTGGTTAACCCAGAATACGCTTTAATGCTGGGCTACGATCCAGCAACATTTCACGTGACCAAATCTGAGTGGATTGAGAGTTTGCATCCTGACGACAGAGAATCAGTAGTTGCAACTTACCATGCTTGTATTACTGGAGAAGTCCCCAACTATCAAGCAGAGTATCGCCATCGTACCCAGGATGGTCAGTGGAAATGGATTCTTGCTGTTGGCAACGTTGTTGCCTGGAATGAATCTGGTGAACCCATCCGAGCGTTGGGAGTTGTTACGGATATCGACGATCGCAAACGGGCTGAAGCAGCTTCAATTTTAGAAGAGCGTAACCGCATGGCACGCGAAATTCACGATACACTCGCTCAGGCGTTTACTGGCATTCTGGCTCAGGTAGGAGCTGCAAAACAGGTGCTAACGGATGATTTAGAAGCAACTCAGGCACACCTAGACCTAATCAAAGAATTGGCGCGAACTGGACTGATTGAAGCACGGCGATCGGTCGTTGCGCTCCGTCCTCAGCTTTTGGAGGAGGGCAGTTTACAGAGCGCTCTCCATCGTCTGGTGACTCAGACCAGAACTGCCGCAATGGATACAACTTTGTATTATGAGGTCGAGGGTACAGTGTATGCTCTACCCACTGAAGTCGAGAATAACCTACTGCGGATTGGACAGGAAGCATTAACCAATGCGATTAGACACGCCCATGCTGACGAGATTCGAGTGGAGCTAGTCTACGATCGCGATCGGTTTTGCTTGCGCGTGCAAGATAATGGGCAGGGCTTTGGAGTTGGAAGTATTCCATCCTCTGAGGGTTTTGGCTTACTCGGCATGAGCGAACGAGTAGAGCGCATCGGCGCACAACTCACGATTAGCAGTCAACCTGGGCAAGGAACAGAAATTATTGTCACCGTCAATCGGGAGTAGCATTACGATGAGCCAAGCCACGACCATTCGGATTTTAATTGCAGACGATCATGCTATTTTTCGGCAAGGATTAGCTACGATTATTAATCGCGATCCAGAGATGCAGGTGATTGCCCAAGCTGAAAATGGAGAACAAGCGATCGCACTATTTGAGGAACACCAACCGAATGTCACGCTCATGGATCTGCGAATGCCTGAAGTGGAGGGAGTTGCCGCCATCAGGGCAATTTGTGCGATCGCTAAATCTGCTCGAATTATTGTCCTGACCACGTATGATAGTGACGAAGATATCTATCGGGGATTGCAGGCAGGCGCAAAAGGATACCTGTTGAAAGAAACTGAACCTGACGAGCTTCTGAATGCTATTCGTACCGTTCATCGGGGTCAGAAGTATATTCCGCCCGATGTGGGAGCAAAATTGGTTCAGCGCCTCAGCAATCCAGAACTGAGTGAAAGAGAACTAGAGGTACTCCGCTCACTGGCGCAGGGGATGAGTAATGCTGATATTGCGGCAGCTTTGAGTATCGGTGAAGGCACGGTTAAATCTCATGTCAATCGGATTTTGAATAAGTTAGATGTGAGCGATCGCACTCAAGCGGTGATTGTTGCTGTTAAGCGCGGCATTGTTAGCTTATAGGATGTACGGGTATGACAACGATTCGTATAAAGCTGTATCATGACAGGCTCAAAACCATTATATAGCAGTACTTTCAGAGATTCATATTTTAAAGAGGATTGAAATAATGAATAATCCCTGTCTAATTCACCTCTGAAGGGAAAGGCTTTATACCGATTCTTCTGGTAAAGCTAGAGTATAGTTTAAGATCTGCTACCTCATACTTATCCAGAGCTGACTTTTCACGTTAAGTCTCTAATCCACCAAACAAAGCGGGTTTCAGCCGAATGCGCAAGCGCGCAGCAAGGCGGTCGCGTGTTGTCAACAAGTGTAGATTGTTGACAGCACATCACGAGAAAATAGGAGCTTGATATGGCTGTTAAATCATTACTGAGCAGCGTTACCAAGATTCCCAGTAAGCTTTCGTTGCGAACTGTTCTTATTGTGCCACTGGTACTGCAAATTCTAGGCATCGTGGGGTTTGTTGGATATCTTTCATTTAAGAATGGAGAACAAGCAGTTAACGAGCTTTCAACCCAAATACGCCAGGAAACCAGTGCTCATATTCAATCTTATATAGAAAGCTATTTGGAAACTCCCCACCTCGTCAATCAAGTGAATGTTGAAGCGATCAAATCGGGGCATTTAGATGTGTTTAATGTGAAAGACACTAAATTATTAGAACGGTACTTTGCTCGACAGCTTCAAGTGTTTAAATCAGTGAGTTACATTAGCGTGTCAAATGAGCAAGGTGGAATCATTGGAGCGAGTCGCCACAAAACCAATTTGACAGTCGGTAGTACGGGAAATTTTGTTAAAGGTGATTTCGCTATTTACACCTCAGATAGCAATGGAAATCGGAAGAATCTGTTGAGTCTGAATCCAAACTATGATACCCGAACTAGACCTTGGTACATCACGCTCGCTCAAGCAGGGAGACCCGCATGGAGCAAGATTACTACTTATACGGATAACAATGTAGGCCTTACCTCTGGCGTTCCTTTCTTTGACTCAACAGGAAAATTGGCAGGAATTTTAACAACTGATTTGGCAATCTCACAGATTAGTACTTTTTTGCAAGGATTAAGAATCAGCGATTCGGGAGCAATGTTTGTAATTGAGCGATCGGGTTTGATGGTAGCATCTTCCACTTCAGAGAAGCTATATGTTTTAAACCAGAATCAGCAGAATGCTCAACGACTTAAGGCAATCGAAAGCACAGTTCCTTTAGTCCGAGAGACAGCTAAATATCTAAGCGATCGTTTTGGGGATTTTGACAAAATTAATGGAAGTCAACAAATTGATTTTACGATTGATGGGAAGCGCCACTTTTTACAAATAAGTTCTCTAAAAGATGAACGAGGGATCGATTGGTTAATTATAGTTGTTGTACCTGAAGATGAGTTTGTCAAGCAAATTCATAGCAACACTCTCACTACTGTTTTACTATGTGTCGTTGCCTTGGTAGTAGCGATGTTAATCTGCATCCAAACAATTCGATGGATTACCCAACCAATTCTAAGCTTAAATCAGTCAGCGAAGGCGCTAGCGAAGGGAAATTGGCAACAAACTGCTAATACAGAACGCTCCGACGAGTTAGGGGAATTGGCAAAGTCATTTAATACAATGACTCATGAATTACAAGCTTCATTTGATGAAATGAAGACATTAAATGAAGCTCTGTCGCAAAGTGAGAAGCTTTTAGAGAATTACAATCAGACTCTTGAGAAACAGGTGTCAGAACGAACAGCAGATCTACAGAAAAGCGAAGCTGCACTGCGCGATGTCTACGACGAACTGCGCCTACGCGAACAAGAATTACGTCTGATCACCGACGCTCTGCCCGTTTGTATCTTTTATACAGATGCTAATCAGCGCTATTGCTTTGTTAATCAGACCTGTGAAGCTTGGTTTGGGCGTAATCGAGATCAAATTCTTGGTAAGCTGAACCGTGAGATCTTGGGTGAGGTGGCTTATCAAGCTGTTGAACCGTATGTTAAGCAGGTGTTGGGAGGACAAATCACGACCTATGAATCAGAACTTTCCTATTCGTCTGGTAAAAAGCATATCAGTGCAGTCTATATCCCTGATTTCGATCGCAATGCTCAAGTGAGAGGATACTATGGTTTGATTACAGACATTAGCGATCGCAAACGCGCTGAGGAAGCCTCAATTTTAGAAGAACGCAACCGCATGGCGCGAGAAATCCACGATACACTAGCGCAAGCGTTTACTGGCATTCTGCTGCATATTGGAGCGGCGACGGAGCAGATTACAAAAAATCCAGAGAGGGCTCAGGCTCACATGGAAACAATCGATGAATTAGCCCGAACTGGACTGGCTGAAGCTCGGCGATCAGTTACCACCCTCCGACCAAAACTGTTAGAGGAGGGAGACTTATATCGTGCCCTCACCCATCTAACCGTTCAAATGAAATCTTCCACAAACACTCACATCACCTGTGAAATCATCGGTGTTGTCTATGCTTTATCACCAGATGTTGAAAATAACCTCTTACGCATTGGCCAAGAAGCATTAACCAACGCCATTAAATATGCCCATGCTAGCGTAATTCAACTTGAATTAGTCTATGAGGAGACGCAGTGTCTTTTAAAGATTAAAGATGATGGACAGGGATTTCAAGTTGACCAAGTGTACCCAATGAAGGGATTTGGTTTATTGGGGATGAGTGAACGGGTTGAGCAGATTGGTGGTGAATTAATCATCCATAGTCAGCCCGATCGGGGTACAGAGATTATTGTAATCGTGAATCGGGAGTAGACAGTTATGAGCCAACCAGCGGTCATTCGGATTCTGATTGTAGACGATCATGCCATCGTCCAACAAGGATTAGAAGCCATCATCAATGAAGAAGAAGATATGAGTGTGATTGGTCTTGCCAAAGATGGTATGGAAGCCATCCAGTTGTTCCGTCAAACGCAACCAGATGTGACATTAATGGACTTACGGATGCCTCAAATGGGAGGAGTGGAAGCCATTACTACGATTTGTGCTGAATTTAAAATGGCTCGTATCATTGTGGTGACGACATACGATGGAGATGAAGATATTTATCGAGGGTTACGGGCAGGTTCAAAGGGTTATCTGCTCAAAGACTGTAAGCCTAACGAACTGCGAACTGCTATTCGCGTCGTTCACAATGGGCAGCAGTATATCCCACCTCATGTTGGCGCTAAGTTGGCGCAGCGAATGACCAATCCAGAGTTGACCGATCGCGAATTAGATGTGTTGCGATTAGTGGCACAGGGTATGAGCAATCTGGAAATCGGTGCTGCCTTAAGTGTTACTGAAAGCACCGTCAAATCGAATATCAACCGCATTTTAAGCAAGTTGGGAGCCAAAGATCGCACTCAGGCAACCATTATTGCCTTAAAACGAGGGATTGCTAGCCTATAAGAATGTCATAGGAACTTAAGTTTGCTATGAACCTGAACTTAAGTTTGATATAAACCTAATACCTCAGATTGCCTAATAATTGATCTTTTTGTTGATTCAAATATAGCCCCTGAATTGACGACAGATTTGAGTTAGTCCCCTAAATTAAGGACATACAAACAATTGTAGGTTTGAGGAAAAGAGATTTCACAGTACAGCTTGTACGATGAACGCTCTTTCCTTCAGAGGTTTAGCATGAGTCACGATATTTCTGAAGCATCGGGCGATCGCAACCAGTTAGTTGAATCACCCTCTGCGCGAGACCATCGACAAGGATCGCTCAATGCCAGAGTTGTCCTAGTTGAGTATGGAGATTATCAATGTCCTCAATGTGGAGAACTTTACGTCTTAATTGAGACCATTTATGGGCAGCTTAATGGAACATTTCCAGAGGAAAATTATCTCTGTTTTGTGTTTCGACAGTTCCCACAACCTCAAATCTATCCTCAAGCTCAAAAGGCGGCAGCGGCGGCGCTAGCAGCAGGGGCACAGGGTCAGTTTTGGCAGATGCACGACATGCTGTTCAACCATCAACAAGCTTTAGGCAACGGCTATTTGGTGGAGTATGCCGATCGCCTGGGACTCAATATTCCCCAGTTTTTACAAGAGATGACTCGACAAGTGTATGTCGATCGCATCAACAAAGATATCGAAAGTGGCTTGCAAAGTGGAGTAACAACTGCGCCAGCACTGTTTATTAATGGAACTCGATATCGCGATCGCTGGAACATTGAGCAATTGATTACAGCTATTGTCGCGGCAAATCCCTAAATTTGTTGATTCTTAAAACCAAACAACATATCACTGAGGATAAATGCAGATCGTTAAGTTGTAAAACCACCACAAACTCATAAGAGGTAATCTCATGACCACATTTCATACCGTTTCGATCGATCATTTAGATATTCAAGTAAAAGCTACAAAGCTCTATTCCAGTCGCATCGATCTACCCACTGAAAATCGTACTCAAATTATTGCCCTGCTCAATTTTGCTTTGGCTCTGACTCTCGACCTAAAAACACAGGTTAAGCACGCACATTGGAATGTCAAAGGCATGAATTTTTACCAATTGCACCAACTGTTCGACCAGATCGCCACTGAGCTTGATGAATATGTTGACACGATCGCCGAACGAGTTACCACCCTCGGCGGCACTGCAATGGGCACCGTCCGCATCGCTGCCAGCACATCTACTCTCCCCGAATATCCTGACGATATCATCGATGGCAAAGATCATGTGATAGCGATCGCCAATCGCCTTGCTCCCTATGCCAAAATCGTGCGAGAAACAATCAATCTAACTAACGATTTAGAAGATGCGGATACTGCCGATCTTTTCACCGAAATATCGCGCACGGTGGATAAATATTTATGGTTTTTGGAAGCACATTTACAGGGAAATTAAAAATACTGTTTCCAAGATTGGTGAGGATAATATTTCTGATGACCTCTATGTAAGAAAAAGAAGACAGAAAAATGAGCACAATCACGACCAAAGATGGTACACAGATTTACTACAAAGATTGGGGTACGGGGCAGCCGATTATCTTTAGCCACGGTTGGCCTTTAAATGCCGATAGTTGGGAAGCTCAAATGCTATTTCTCGCTGACCACGGATTTCGCTGCATTGCTCATGACCGACGCGGACATGGGCGATCGAGCCAACCTTGGCACGGTAATGAGATGGACACCTATGCTGACGATCTCGCCGAGTTGATTGAAACCCTAGATCTGAAAGGTATTACCTTAATTGGCTTCTCCACTGGTGGCGGAGAAGTAGCCCGCTATATCGGTCGTCACGGCACTGCACGAGTCGCTAAAGCTGCGCTAATCTCTGCCGTACCACCGTTGATGCTGAAGACAGAGAATAACCCTGACGGACTTCCCATCGAGGTTTTTGACGGGCTGCGTGCTGGTTCTCTCGCCGATCGAGCGCAACTCTACAAAGATATCGCTAGTGGACCATTCTTTGGCTTCAACCGTCCGAATGCCAAAGTCTCACCAGGTGCGATCGACTGGTTCTGGTTACAGGGAATGCTGGCGGGGCATAAGAACACGTTCGACTGCATCAAGGCTTTCTCAGAGACAGATTTCACGGAAGATCTGAAAAAGTTTGATGTTCCAACCCTAATCGTTCATGGCGATGATGACCAGATTGTGCCGATTGGGGCTGCTGCGATCGCTGGCGCAAAATTGGTGAAGAATGCCACACTGAAAGTCTATCCAGGCGCACCTCACGGACTAACTGACACCCATAAAGATCGGCTTAATTCAGACCTTCTGTCGTTTCTCAAGGAGTGACTCCGATCTGCTGATGTAAGACCCATGTTGCATATCCGAAAGGTATCTTCTTGTGTTCTCGCAACCTGTTTTAGATAACTCTTTCCAACTCCACAACTATAGGACTCACCATGAAAAAACTAGAAGGAAAAATTGCCGTCGTGACGGGAGCCTCTAAAGGTATCGGAGCCTCGATCGCCAAACATTTGGCAGCCGAAGGTGCAGCCGTAGTCGTCAACTACGCCTCTAGCAAAGAAGGAGCCGATCGCGTGGTTGATGAGATTTCTAGCGCTGGTGGGAAGGCGATCGCAGTTCAGGCAAATGTGTCCAAAAAAGCAGAGATCGAACATCTGTTTGCACAGACGCAGCAGGTTTTTGGCAGGCTCGATATCCTAGTCAACAATGCTGGCATTTATGAATTTGCCCCACTTGAATACATCACGGAAGCGCACTTCCACAAGCATTTCGATCTGAATGTGCTGGGATTGATCCTCACCTTGCAGGAAGGAGTAAAGCACTTCGGACCAGAGGGCGGCAGCATTATCAACATTAGTTCGATCGTGAGCACCCTTGCGCCTGCAAATGGCTCGATCTATAGCGCCAGTAAAGCGGCTGTTGATGCTATCACAAAGTCGATCGCGAAAGAACTAGGACCACGCCACATCCGCGTCAACGCCATTAATCCTGGCATGGTGGAGACGGAGGGTTCTCACACAGCGGGAATGACCGAGGGCGAAGGTCGCCAACAGACTGAAGCGCAAACCCCACTGGGTCGCATTGGACAGCCACAGGATATTGCAACTGCGGCTGTTTTCCTCGCATCCTCCGATTCAGCCTGGATCACTGGTGAAACGCTATACGTCACGGGTGGTCTTAGGTAGTCGGCATCATTGCAGACAAGTTGTTTAGATATCTCCCATAATTCTTGTGGAACAGGCATCCTGCCTGTTCTTGATAGGCTTTTTAAGAGATGTCTTTTAGATACACCAAAGTTGCGAAACACTATAAGGAGTACTGTGATGTCACCCGAAAATACCACCAAGATGCCGATTGTCTTTGTTCATGGACTCTGGCTTCATGCAGAATCCTGGAATCCTTGGATCGAGTTCTTCCACGAGCATGGTTATGACGCGATCGCCGCAAGCTGGCCGGGCGATGGGGCAACCACCGAGGCAACGCGCCAGAACGCTGATGCTGTCGCAGGCTATGGCGTGACCGAGATCGCTGACCACATTGCCAAGCAGATCAAAAAGCTCGATCGCAAGCCAATCCTCATTGGACATTCCTTTGGCGGAATCCTAGTACAGAACCTACTTGGTCGTGACCTTGCTGCCGCTGCGATCGCGATCGATTCTGCGCCGCCCAAGGGCGTACCCGAACTGCCACTCTCGGCACTGAAATCCGCGTTTCCGGTTCTGAGCAATCCCTTAAACTTCTGGCGTGCGGTGTCCCTGACCGAGCAACAGTTCCGCTTCGGCTTTACCAACGCCGTTTCAGAGCAGGAAGCTAAGGAACTGTACGCCAAGTACGCAATGCCAGCCCCTGGGCGACCATTTTTCGAGGCTGCCACAGCAACCCTCAACCCAAATGCAGCAACGAAGGTCAATGTGGCGAACGCGACTCGCGGCCCGTTGCTGCTGATATCAGGCGCAGAAGACAACACAGCTCCGTCAGTGATGGTCAAGAGTGCGCTCAATCTGTATCACAGGAAATCGAAGGCTGTAACCGAGTTCAAGGAGTTCGCCGATCGCGGGCACTCCCTGGTACTCGATCGCGGCTGGCGAGAAATAGCTGAATACAGCTTGGACTGGATGCGATCTAAGCATCTTCGATCGGCAGAACGGAGTTCGTATGCTCAGATCTTACACCCAAGCCAAAATCCCTAGTCAAGTGGGGAAAGAGGGGTGAAGGAACAGCGGCGTGCCATCGATCCTTTCCCCCTCACATCATTGTGCGATCGATTATCGATCGATGAGGGCAACGACATTCCAGATCCTCCCTAATCAAAAACAGGAGACACAAAAGATGAGCACGATCGCCACCAAAGACGGTACGCAGATTTACTACAAGGATTGGGGCGCAGGACAGCCCGTTGTTTTTAGTCACGGCTGGCCTTTAAATGCCGATAGCTGGGAAGCGCAGATGTTGTTTTTGGCAGAGCGTGGCTTTCGCTGTATCGCCCACGATCGACGGGGACATGGACGATCGAGTCAACCCTGGAACGGCAACGAGATGGATACCTATGCTGACGATCTCGCCGCGTTGATGGAAACGCTCGATCTCAACGCGGCTACCTTAATCGGCTTCTCCACAGGCGGCGGCGAAGTCGCCCGTTATATCGGTCGCCACGGCACAGCCCGACTTGCTAAAGCTGCGCTGATCTCTGCTGTACCACCACTGATGCTCAAGACCGAACAAAATCCCGATGGACTGCCGATCGAGGTATTTGACGGACTCCGTGCTGGTTCCTTAGCCGATCGATCGCAACTCTACCAAGATCTCGCCAGCGGCCCATTCTTCGGCTTCAACCGTTCGGGTGCCAAAGTCTCACAGGGCGCGATTGACTGGTTCTGGTTCCAGGGAATGCAGGCGGGTCACAAGAATGCATTTGACTGTATCAAAGCTTTCTCTGAAACGGATTTCACTGAAGATCTCAAAAAGTTTGACGTGCCAACACTGATAGTTCATGGCGATGATGACCAGATCGTACCGATTGGTGCTGCGGCGATCGCTGCTGCAAAATTGGTAAAAAATGCCACCCTGAAAATATATCCCGGAGCACCTCACGGACTGGCTGACACGCATAAAGATCTCCTCAATGCCGATCTGCTATTGTTTCTCAAAGACTGACCTCTAAAACAATTGCATCGATAGCATCATAAACGCATTCTGCGCTGCTGCCTCTGCTCGCTCAGAAGTAACCTTTTGATAGCGTAAAGTAGTTTGAATATTTTCGTGCCCCATCAGTGCTCGTAACTCTTCAATCCCCATTAACCCAACCCGCTCGGTGGCAAAGGTATGGCACAGATCGTGAATCCGCACACCTTGAAGTGACGCTGGAAACAGCGATCTAGTTTTTGTGGGAACATCGAATATAATCGAGGGGTAAATTTATCGACGATCGCGATTGAAAACGCCGAACTGAGTCAGAGAAACGGGTGCAACGTCTTGGGGTCTACGATCTTAATCTCGTTGGCGTAGCCTGCCTTCGGCAATCGTTCTCCACCGCCGATCGCGAAGCGCGCCACCAAGGCGGTCGATTACGATCTGCAAGTAATCCACGATATTGAACCGGAAATTTCACTGCCGTAAAACGATTCATGACTCTTGGAAACATCGATCTTTAAAAGTAGCTATACAAAGGTTTTAAGCCTGTCGTGATACAGTTTTGCACGAATCATTGTCATACCCGATGTACTTTCGATCGAGTTCGGATTCTAACTTTAGTTAGAGCCAGCCTTCTACTTTGCGATCGCAGGGTTACTCTATCAATTTGTACTGTAAAAGTTTTAACTTGCTGTAGAAGACGGCTTGAAAGCGATCTCCTATATTGAACTTATTCTGAAATTTGAATGAAAAAGGAGACAAACCCATGAGCAACACCATCGACACAATGATCGATCCCAACGACGCAGTACTGCTGCTGATCGATCATCAGAGCGGACTCTTCCAACTTGTGCGTGACATCGAACTCCCAACCCTCCGCTCCAATGTTACGGCGCTCGCCAAGACTTCCCGACTCGCCAAGATTCCGACCTTCACGACTGCTTCGGTGCCCGATGGTCCCAATGGTCCCCTGATTCCCGAAATCCACCAGCACAATCCTAACGCGGTTTACATTCCGCGCACAGGACAGATTAACGCCTGGGACAACCCAGCTTGGGTAGACGCGATCGAGAAGACTGGGCGAAAGACTCTCCTCATCGCCGGAACTCTCACCAGCGTCTGCATGGCGTTTCCGACGCTGAGCGCACTGGCCGCTGGTTACAAGGTCTTCACGATCATTGACGCTTCCGGCAACTGGAGCCAGATGGCGACCGACCTCACTCTGGCTCGCGTCGTCCAGGCGGGAGCCATGCCCATTGACACTTACGCAGTAATCGGCGAACTCATGAACACATGGAACCGTCCGGACGCAATGGAGTTTGCCAGTGTCATGGTTGACCTCATGCCGATTTACCGCGCCCTGATGGAGAGCTATGACAAAGCTCAATCTGTGCAACGAGATGGACAGGAGACCAAGCTCGATCGGCAAATGGCATCTGTGTAAAAGCACCTAATTACAACGCGCACGCGCAAAATAAGAGCGATTGCCATCACATCGAACCGCAAGATTGGCATCGTCACCGCAAAGCATGCAACGCAGGATCTTGGATTGATCACTAAAATTATCCCAAATTCGCGGCATGTGCCGTGCGGAGAAGACCTTACAGGAGTAATGAAATGAAAGGCAATCAAACAATCAACGCAACAGAACAGAGCCGCCGAGACTTTGCTGGGCGCGCTGGCCGAGCAGAGTTTGACATCATTATCGTCGGCGGTGGGTCCGCTGGCGCAGTGCTGGCCAACCGACTGAGTGCCGATCCATCTCGCCGTGTCTTGCTGCTCGAAGCGGGCAAGGCATATCCCCCAAACGCCTACCCCGACCCAGTCCGCCGCCAGGACCTATTAGGTGGCGATTCGCAGCATGACTGGGGCTTTTACAGCGAGCCTGGATTGCTGGGCAGAAGGCTTCAGCTTTACCGTGGCAAAGTACTGGGTGGCTGTTCAGCCGTCAACGGCGCAGTGACGATGCGGCTGCCAAAATACGACCACGATCGCTGGGCCAATGCGCATGACCTCGACGCCTTGAACTGGCAAAGCTCGCAGGCATTCTATCAATCGCTGGAGCGCAGCTCCGGCTCTGGCGGCGAGGGCCGTGACGGCCCCGTCCCCATCCACCAGCTTGGCGATGAGGAAGTCTCCGACCAGCATCGCGACTTCATCGCGTCGGCGCTGGCGGCGGGCTACGAGCGCACAGCGGGTTTCACGACCGAGCAGCCGCTGGGCGTTGGTCCGTATGTGATGAACACCCGCATGGGTGTGCGGCTCAACACGGGAATGACCCTGTTGGGTGATGCGGTGCGCACCCGGTCCAATCTGACCATCTGCGACGAGACGCTGGTCGATGCCGTGTTGGTGGAGCAAGGCAAAGCCCAAGGCGTCCGACTGGCTGGCGGCGCGATCATCCTGGCCGGTGAAGTCATCCTGTCGGCTGGCACGTATGTCAGTCCGGCGATCCTGATGCGATCCGGCATAGGCCCCTCCGAGGTGCTTCGCGGCCTCGATATCCCGGTCGTGTCCGAACTGCCGGTCGGTCGTCGTCTGCAAGACCATCCGCTGGTCCCGACCGTCTGGTCCATTCGTAAGGAATGAAAATTTAATAACTTTAGCGTCTGTTAAATAGTCGGCACTGCACGATAATTCCATTTTGGCAGATATTCATCAAAAATAATTTTCAT
>NZ_JAEQDD010000069.1:0-31350 GCF_020737885.1 Microcoleus sp. PH2017_34_RAT_O_A
TTTATTCCTGTAGTTTTAGGACTGTGGACTAAAATTACTAACGTAGATGTCTAACATTGACTACTTTTGGGTAGCTTTGTCCATGTTTTTACGAGCGGTAATCGCAACAGGGTAAAGTAATGAAAAAAAAACTTGTGTTCTTGGTGTGTTTGCTAATTAGTGCTGGATTGGGCGGTGCAGTTGTCGGAAAGTCGATCGCAATTCCAATTCGCTCTCTTCCCAATACTCTGTCTGCCGATATTCCAACTCCCGCAGCAGACTTGTCCGGCTTAGTCCTGACTTTACAAGACTTGCCCGCAGGTTTTACAGAAATGCCACCTGCGAGTCTCAAAAGAATGGGCACTGGTACGCCTGACTTTAAACCAGCAAGCGTGTTTGGCTATCAAAAGAGTGATGACCAGCAGTTTCAAATAGTCATGGGATTTACAACACAACTGCCCAACGCAATCGATCGATCTCAATTTGATGCAGGAGTCCGTGAAGAGAAAGTTGCACAAGAGTTCTCTAAAGGTTTAAACAGTAGCAACAAGGAATTTAATTTTGCTAATGCTACGCCTTTAAGTTTAGAAGATAAGATTGGCGATGTATCGAGTGGATGGAGAAGTCAAGGAAAAATACGAGGTTTACTCATCAATGTCGAACTCGTGCTGTTTCGGCGGGGAAAAATAGGAAGTTTTGTCGCAATTATCTATCTCGACGGCAAACAACCCACTATGACAAGTAGCTCGACCGCGCGGCAACTAGACAAGCGCATCATGGAACTGAAACCTGACTTAACTCAACCGCAATAAGAATGAAAAAAAAACTTGTGTTCTTGGTATGTTTGCTCATTAGTGCTGGATTGGCCAGTGCGCTTGGCAAAGAGTCGATCGCAATTCCAATTCGCTCTCTTCCCAATACTCTATCTGCGGATATTCCAACTCCCGCAGCGGACTTGCCCAACCTAGTCCTGACCTTACAAGACTTACCCGCAGGTTTTGTAGAGATGCCACTTCCGACCATGCAAAAACTGGTCAGCGGTCTCCAGACATTGAAACCAGCAAGTGTGTTTGGTTATAACAAAAACGACGATCAGCATTTTCAAATAATCCTAGGATTTACACAAAAACTGACCAACCAGATCGAGCGAGCTAAATTTGACGCAGATATGCGTGAAGATGTTTTTGCTAAAGAGTTCTCCAAAGGTTTAAACAGTAGTGGTAAGAATGAATATCAATTTACTAATCTTACTAATTTAACTTTAGAAGAAAAGATTGGGGAGGTATCGCGTGGGTGGACAAATCAAGGAAAAATACAAGGTGTGACGATGAATCTCGAAATCGCGGTATTTCGACGGGGAAAAATAGGAAGTTATCTGATGATTCTGTATGTTGATGGCAAGAAACCCGCTATAACAATGAGTTCAGTCGCGCGCCAACTTGACAAGCGGATCGTGGAACTGACCCCTGACTTAACTCAACCGCAATAAGCGGGTAATGCCAGCGTTCAACAGTTGACAGTTGACAGTTGACAGTTGACAGTTTGAGAGCGACCTCTACCTAGAAGTCCGAGGATTGGAGTAATGAATAGTCTGATTTTAATTTGAGGGTGAGACTCAGATTGGTTGCCCTAACAAGATTCTTCGTTAAAAATAGCATAAAAACCTAATTTTTATGCTATTTTTAACGATGAGTGTTACCAGAAAATTTAGTCGATCGCACTTGTTGCTGCATCCAGAGATGATATCATGTCTGTTGAATTGCCCGCCATCAAATTTTGTCGTTTGGTTGGGGCAGGTTGATAGATATTATTGTGGATGTGAATCTGAGATTGTTAGTAAACCCGCCACAAGTATTATGGTTGATTGACCAGGCAAAATCTGGCCCACAAGCAAGAGATCGATCGCAATAATTGATACAAAAATACCTATGACTGCCGCTGTTTCCCTGCAAAATGCCTGCAAAATCTACAACAAAATTCCTGTTGTCAATAACCTTTCGTTCACGATTGAAGCCGGAGAAATGTTCGGTCTCCTGGGCCCCAACGGTGCCGGAAAATCGACGACAATTCGGATGCTGACTACGCTGACTAAACCCAGCAGCGGTCAAATTCAGGTAGCTGGATATGACGTGATGCGTCAAAGCTTGCAAGTTAAACAGTCCATCGGCGTTGTGCTGCAACAAACTAGCGTTGATAATGAGCTTTCTGTATGGGAAAATATGGAGTTTCACGGGCGGATGCACCACATCCCCAACCCGAAACGGCAACAGTTGATTAAACAGTGGTTGGGATATGTAGAATTAGCAGAAAGACGGGATGATTTAGTCAAAACTTTGTCGGGTGGAATGAAGCGGAGGTTGCAAATTGCCCGATCGCTTTTGCATGAACCGGAAATCTTATTTTTGGACGAACCGACTGTAGGGTTAGACCCGCAAACGCGGCGCAGGTTGTGGGAAATTATTCTAGATTTGAACAAGCAGGGGATGACTATGCTGTTGACGACGCATTATATGGATGAGGTAGAGTATTTGTGCGATCGCATCGGGATTATGGACGGCGGTAAGTTGATTCAATTGGGAACGCTAGCGCAACTGCGGCAAGAACACGGTCAAGGGTTGGTGATGAAGCAAATAGGCGATCGCTGGGACTACAAGTTTTTCCCGACTTTGGAAGAAGCGAATTTTTATCTGGATGCGAAAGAGGATAAGACTGGTATGATGGTTCGTCCTTCTAATTTAGAGGATATATTTGTAGAACTGACTGGCAGACAGTTAGATTGATTAATGTCTAATTGCTTTTTTCCGGTTCTCCTAGATAACTCCATCCTTCTCAATTCAACACTCACCGTCTCTATTTCTAATTACAAATTCCCCAATGACTCGTTTAGCCACAACAATAGAAGCCATACTTTATTTAAAAGGTCAGCCGGTGTCGCTGGTAGAGATTGCCGAGATTGCTAAGTGCGATCGATCCGAAGCCGAAGACGCGATTATCGAGCTCATGTCTGACTCTTCCCACCGCGACAGTGCCCTAGAAGTCGTCGAAACTCCGACGGGATACAGCCTGCAACTCAGAGACGAGTTTGCGAGTTTAATGCAAACTTTAATACCCCCAGAATTAGGTGTTGGGGCTTTGCGGACGCTGGCGGCGATCGCCCTCAAAGGTGGCATCACGCAGCCAGATTTAGTGAATTTGCGGGGTTCGGGGGCTTACCAACAAGTACAGGAACTGGTAGAAATGGGTTTTGTGCGGAAACGAAAGCCAACGGATGGGCGATCGTACTGGCTACAAGTTACCGAAAAATTTCACCGGTATTTTCAAGTAGACCAATTGCCCAAACAATTACAACTTGACTTTCAGGCAAATTTGTACCCAAGCAATGAGGAGTAGTTTGAAGTAGAATGTAGCAAGCCAGAAATTAAGAATCGCCAAATGGTTTTTCACCCTGACTTTGACCAAAACAATGCCCAACAAACCGCAGTCAATCCACTTCTGAAGTACCTCCAGCACCAATCCCCGGAGGTTCTAGCCCGCATCGCCAAGTCCGCCAGCCCAGAAATCAGAGAAATTATCTCTCATAACGTTCAAGGACTTGTCGGCGTCCTGCCTTCAGAGAATTTTAACGTCGAAATTACCACAGACCGCGAAAACTTAGCAGGTTTGCTAGCTTCAGCGATGATGACAGGCTATTTTCTGAGACAAATGGAGCAGAGGATGTACCTAGAAGAAAATTTAGCAAGCACGAGTTCGATTCAACCAAACCCTACCAAAGAAAAGTAACAAAGAGCGGCGGCTTGGGGAAGCCAGAAAGATGAAACTTGTTGAGAAAATAAACATTCCTGGACGGACAGCGAATTAAGAAGCCGGGTTTTTAATCCTATATTCCTCGCGATACACGGAGGATTTTGGTGGCAAAACCCGGTTTCTGCGTCTAGGACTATCCAGCATCAGATTTATTTTTCAACTCCACCGCTTGAACTTAGGAATGAGAATTAAATAACTTACAATTTTTATGGTTCTTGTGGGATGGGCGTCCCGCCCGTCCTTTCTGGACGGGCGGGACGCCCATCCCACAAATATGTGTAAATTATTAAATTCGCGATCCTTAACCACCGGTGGGACTCCCCGATATGGGAAAAGCACCCGGACGTACTTTAATTTTCTGAACTTGACCGAAACGGTTAATTTCCACTTCGAGTTCTTTGCCCACAGCAGTGTTTTCCACCCGTTCTTGTACGTCCCCGGGAGTGTTGACGGCAATTCCGTCAATTTTTTGGATGACATCTCCAGCGCGCAAGTCGGCTTGTTTGGCAGGGGAATTTTCCACGACTCTCGTCACGGCTACGCCTCGATCGATCGTAATTTTATTATCGAGTTGTTTGTTGACTTCTGCCTTGGTGGCGGGAGTCAAGCTGAGCATTTGAATGCCGAGATAGGGATGTTCTGCTTTACCTTTGGCGAATAACTGATCTGACACTCGTTTGGCGGTTTCGATCGGAATTGCAAATCCCAAGCCTTGAGCGTCGGCGCGAATGGCGGTATTGATGCCAATTACTTCGCCTTGGTCGTTCAGTAGCGGGCCGCCTGAATTGCCGGGGTTGATGGCGGCGTCGGTTTGGATGAACCGGACTCGTTTGTCGGGGATGCCGACTTGGGAACTGGTTCTACCCGTGGCGCTAATAATGCCCACAGTCACGGTATTGTCGAGACCTAAAGGATTGCCGATCGCGATCGCCCACTGTCCGGGTACAATATTGTCCGATCGACCCAAAGTCACCTGCGGGAGTTCCTTGGCATTAATTTTCACAACAGCAACATCCGTCAGCGGATCGACGCCCTGCACTTTACCCTCAAACTCGCGGCCGTCTTTGAGCGTCACCTTCACAGTATCCGTCCCGGAGACAACGTGAGCATTAGTCACGATGCGGCCATCAGGAGTGAGAATAAACCCAGAACCCGTACCGCGCTTGACTCGTTCTTCCGGCTTGGGCAAATTGTCCCCAAAAAACCGGCGAAACAAAGGATTGTTGAAAGCTTCGGGGACTTGATTCGTTACCTTAGTCGAGGCGTCAATGCGTACGACAGCAGGGCCGATTTTTTCGGCTGCTTCAGCAATAAAATTGGGATTGCTGCGATCGACTGGGCGATTTTCCTGAACAGGAGGAGACACATAGGAGGGGATTTGCTGGCGCACCACGGGCAAAACTGATCCGGTTTCTGGATTGTTTGAGCCTTGTAGATAGCGATTCCCCAACCATCCGATGCCTCCCCCAACAGACAGCAAAGTGACATAAAGGGTCAACTGCTTAAAAGATAAACTCATATTTAACAACTCCCGCTGAATACCTCATCCCCGCAGACACGTTCGGCATTAAGCATTTTTGTCTTGGCGACGGGAAGGAAGCGGGGCGGGGCGTACCACTTCCTCAAGAACATAGCTGTTAGCAAGCAGGCACAACAGGGGCATCACGGGCAAAAATTGCCTGATTTGCCAAAAACGACAAAAACTAATAATTCTTCTCATCGTAACTTGGCTTAGCCTGGGATTTACAGTCTGGGGTACGGCTGGAGTTTTCAAATAAGCCTTTTCACTCGGCTAAAAAATTGTCAATTGTCCGAAATGAATACTTTTTTCTGTACGCAATGAGTTATAAACGCCTATTTTGGGTCATTTCTGCACTGATTTGCTCGATCGCCCCTGTTGAAAAAACGGCGGCAAATCTTCCTCCCGGCGCACCTTTAGAAACCCCCAACCCCGCCCGCGATTGCCTGGGGGCGGCTTTGGCTCGATCGCGCCGCCACATCGCTCTCCAGGGCGAAACGGTAGAAAGTATAGCGCGACAGTACAATGTGCCAACAGCGGCGCTGATTGGGATAAATCCGATGTTGCGGGGAGGTCGAGTTAGTGCCGGAAGTGCGATCGTTATTCCTCCCTACGATGGCAGGCTCGTAGAAGTACCTGCGGGCTGGAATTGGCAAAAATTGGCCCAAGTTTATCAAGTCCCCGCAGATTTGCTATTTGAGGCGAATGGGTGCAGGTCTTTGGGACAAACGGTGTTTGTACCAAAGGTGAATAGGTCGATCGTACCTTCGGTAAATCCCGATGCAACATCGTTGGTGCAAGGCTTCCCGCTCCCCGCCCCAGCGGTGGAAGGTTTGCGTTTCGGGCGGCAGTGGCATCCGGTACGTCGTGAGTTTTTTTTCCACAGCGGTGTAGATTTTTTGGCGGCGGAGGGTACGCAGGTTTTGGCGGCGGGCGGAGGGACTGTCGCCTTTGCCGGGCCGCAGGGAGATTACGGGAATTTAGTTGTCGTGAACCATCAAGCGGGGAAGCAAACGCGCTACGCTCATGTAAGAGATATTGCGGTGAAAGTCGGTCAAAAAGTGCGATCGCCAGAAGTTTTGGGAAGTGTGGGGATGACGGGAAAACGGGATATTCCGCAATCTCACTTGCATTTTGAAGTTCGGTACAATTCTGGTTCTGGTTGGGTGGCTGAAGATCCGTTGGTTTATTTGCAAGCTACTCTTAAAAAATAGAATTGGTGGTTGAACACGCAATTCAACCACATATATTTTTTTTATGAGATAATTTACTCCCAGCCCTTGGCGAGATTTGAATTGCACCCCCTCACTTAATTAATGAGTTTACGACATTCCAGCCCATATATCGCTCATCTCAGAAGACTTGTTTCCGCATCTGATTGAAAAACGAGTTCTTCGCTGTAAGCTGTAGACAACAAGCAGACTCAACGAGCGAAAAATGAGCGAAAAATGAGCGAAAAATCTAAATCAGTCACCGTTAGCACCTGGGGAGACTACCTAATTGGCTATGAGCGGGTTCTGGATTATCTGAAGGAGGCACAAAAAGAAAGCCCCAAAGTGGTAGCGTTGAAGAAAGATAGCAAAGCTAAGGGGTCTTACATCACCCTCCAATTCAAACTGGGTGACAAACCATTCAACAAGTCCTGTGGGTGCAATCTGACGATGCAGGGTGTCTCCGACGCTCTGAAGAAAGCGCATCTAGTCGCTACCGCGCTAGAATCACTTTCTAGCGAGACAGAGTTCTGGAGTTGGTACGACGATGTAATCTTAGGAAAGAACGTCGTCAGGAATGACCTAATAACGTTTGGTGAGGCGATCGCAAAAGTAGAAGCCGGATACTGGGACGGATACACTAAAAAGCGTCAGAAGCGAGACAAAGAAAATGCTTCGCATCTATCTATCTGGTATGACGCATACGGGCAATATTACAAGCTGCTACCGCAAGATACAATAGTAAACCTCACCGACGTAATGTCAGTTATTAACAGCAAGAAAACAGGTAGTAAAACTCGTCAGACCTGTTTGTCCGTGATGAAAAAACTTGCCGAAACTATTGGCGACTCTCGACTGCGTGAGGAGTTAAGCAATATTGACGGCAAGCAAACCATTTATCGTGATGACTTGCAAGCTGTATCAATTGAGGATTTCTTGCAACTACGCAACGACGTACTAAATATTCCCGCCAATGACAAGCGATACCATTTAGAATCTCGAAAAGCTTGGTTATGGGTGTTCTCAATGCAGATAGTGTACGGTCTGCGAGTGCATGAAGTGTTTGCCATTCAGAACGTAAACCAACCGTTTAAAACCAAAGATGGTGCTACTATCCCCGCATTGAGTGACCCTATAAACACAAAAATGATTGCCGTAGTAGGGGATAAAACTGCACTGAATACCACAACCAAAACAGGCTACCGCTTGACTATTCCGTTGTTACCCCCTACTCACGCTAACTTGATAGAGCAACTAGAAATCAAGTCAGCCAAACTGCCGGAACTCAACCTGGTTTCAACTAACCCTAATACAATAGTCGGAAAATACAACAAATCGGCTCGTGACCGCTTAGAAAGTTGGAGCAAGTTTACCCAGACTCACGCATTACGACACCTGAGTAATCTTAATGGAATGATGAGCGGGATAAGTCTTGAAACTCGCGCTATGAGCTTAGGTCATAGCCCAACAATGAATGACACAGTTTATAAAAGACGACAGACTACCCAGACCACTATTGACTTACTAACCAAGTCAGACAACCAAGCTATTCCACTAAACTCTGCTATCAAGGTGCTTAAACAACTAGGGGCTGACGCTAAAATGATTGCTTATACGGCTAGCATCTACAGCGTCAGCCCTGACAAAATCACCGAACTGTTAACCGACATCTAACCTCTACATCGGCTATTGGGCGCTATGAAATAAAAAACCCTAGGGGCAACCTACGAAGACGGGATTTGACACTCCCCAACCTAAAGGTGTGGGGATTCTTAATTCATCGACTGACCTTTAAGCGCCATGTCCTTGCGGCAGTTCTTAAACCTTTCAACCGTACAATAGTACAAATTGACGAGCCTAACTCACAGCAACCCCAGAGGGTCTATCTCCAAAAGCGTACTAGGATACAAGCCTAGAGTTTGGGTATGCCCTACCCTACTTAACAAATCAAGAAAGTTCTTTGTTTTTACTGGTAAAAAGGATGCGTTGACCCTTTAGCTGTTTTAAGAGTTTTCGCTGCTCTGCGTCCCCCGGTTTATACCTAAAAGTGTGTCTTAACTGTTTCACGATGGTAAAGGAGTTTAACCTTGACTATTATAGTATACTATACTTCTTTCTAGTTTACGCAATTTTTTAGGAATAGATCCTAGAAATTAAAGCTGTCCTAAAAGGACGGGGTTTTCAACCCAGTTTTCTGATAAATCTTAACATTAGGGGCAGTTATGCTTTTTTTTGTTAAACTGATAAACAAAATTATCGAAAAACGTTAATCGGGATTAGCTGATATTCTAAAAATGTCAAGGCATAAGTCTTAGAAAGCCAAGCCCGTAATGAGATTTGAACTCATGACTTCCTCCTTACCAAGGAGGTACTCTACCACTGAGTTATACGGGCGTAAAAAATTAAAAACTTCCCATTAAAAAATTTAATTGTTGATTTTTAACTTTTATGTGAATTGTGGTGGGCCGGGCTGGATTTGAACCAGCGTAGGCGTAGCCAGCGGATTTACAGTCCGCCCCCATTAACCGCTCGGGCACCGACCCATTTGTACCCACAGTTAAACATCCTAGCAGATTCTTCTTTTTTTGCAACATGACATTTAAAACTCTAATCATTCAAGACTGAACACATAAGTCATGTCGCGTCCGATCGATTACCATAACAAAAACAGTTCGCGCCTGTAAGTCCTCCGCCGGAAAGCGGACTGAAGTCCGCACTACGAACGGAAAGCTGACTGAAGTCCGCACTACGAACGGAAAGCTGACTGAAGTCCGCACTACGAACCTTACAAGAAACAGGTTACAAGGAATATTTTGCTAAAAAACAGGTTTCTGGCCACCTGTGTGTCTAGGATTCTTATAGCACCGGAAGTCTGGGTTCAGTGGGAATTCCTAATTTACTAATTCGCCAGTTTCTTGCAGGGAGTGCAGGCGGCGGTAAATGCCTTTTTGGTTCAAGAGTTCGTCGTGGCTGCCAACTTCGACGATTTTACCGCCGTCGAGTACGACGATCGCATCGGCTTCGCGAATTGTACTCAGGCGGTGGGCGATAATTATGGTGGTGCGCGTACCCAAGATGTTCTGCATGGCTAGCTGGATCGATCGCTCCGACTCATAATCCAAACTAGAAGTAGCTTCGTCAAAGATTAACACGTCCGGCTCCACCAACAGTGCCCTAGCAATGCCCAACCGCTGCCGCTGACCGCCAGATAACCGCATTCCCCGTTCCCCGACAACGGTATAGTAACCTTGGGGCAACAAGTTCACAAACTCATCAACTCTGGCGATGCGACAAGCTTCCTCAACTTGCGCGAAAGTTGCTTTCGGGTTGCCGTATGTCAAATTATCCAGCAAAGTGCCATTAAAAACGTCTACTTCTTGGTGGACAATGGCTAAACGCTTGCGGTAGCCAGTGACATTTAAACTGGAAATATCCTCGCCGTCGATCAGAATGCGGCCGGAGTTAGGCTCAAAATATCGAAACAGCAGTTTCACTAATGTTGATTTCCCGGAACCCGATCGCCCGACTAATGCTATGGTTTGACGGGGATGAATCAATAAATTGATATCCTGCAAAACTGGCTTTTCGCGATCGTACCCGAATGTCAGCCCGCAAAACTCAATTTTCCCGCTAAATCTATAAGACGAAGCAGATACAGCATTTTCAGTTGCTAAATTCACCGCATCAATACCGTCTGGTAACTGCATAAACTCGTGGAAGCGGATCATTGAAGAATAGCGGCGGGCAAATAATTCGGCGATAATACTAATCGGGCGCAGTTGCGAATAGGCCATACTTGCCAAGGTGTAAACCGTAACAAAATATCCCAGAGATATTTTACCTGCGACTGTTGCTGCTAGACTAAAACCGAGAACTGAAAACAGGCAAAGCTGGACGATTGCTTGTCGGTATGTCCCCAGGATGACGTATCCTTTGTGAATGCGTTGAATTACAACTTTCAACTCGCGATCGAGTCTGGTTGTTTGCTTTTTTAGTTCGTTTGTTTCAGTGGCAAAAGCTTTGACTGTTTTGATGTTTGTAATAATTTCTGAGTTGCGACTTTCGGTATCTTCGATGTATTCATCCAGAATTTCTTCGCGCCGAGTCAGCCCTTGGAGGCCTTTGAGGGTGAAACTGAGGATAAATACGAAGGAAATTGAAATTAATAAGCCGATGCGCCATTCAATTAACCAAATAACTGCAAAGATGCCGATTAAGCGGACGACTTCTGGGATGAATTCAGCGGCAATTTCTGGGTATGTCCAAGTATGGTTGGCGATGCCTTTGGCGATGCGACTGGAAATCCGACCGGCGTTGTTTTCGTCGTAGAATTCTAAGGGTAAGGTGAGCATTTTGCCGATCGCTCCTTTCATCCAATCCCGCCTTGCTCTCAAGGGTACTACCCAATGGAACCAATTTCCCATCCAAAGTTCTATGGGTGCTTTGACGACTGTTACCACAAAAATCAAGCCCAGCAAGACGGATAGCGATAATATCTTGCTGGGTGACTGCTGGGTCAGTGAGGCGATCGCTGCGATCGATTTTTGCGTTATTATGTCTGGAGGTTGACC
Organism: Microcoleus sp. PH2017_34_RAT_O_A; assembly: GCF_020737885.1. NCBI lineage: Bacteria > Bacillati > Cyanobacteriota > Cyanophyceae > Oscillatoriales > Microcoleaceae > Microcoleus > Microcoleus sp. PH2017_34_RAT_O_A. The sequence goes on from NZ_JAEQDD010000069.1 coordinate 11,085, forward strand.
CGACAATACATTTAAGAGTTGCCCAATCGCGTAGGGCACAGCTAAATCCGCGATCGCAAACAGGCTGGATGCACCGATGCTGAGAACTGAGATTTGACTGTAGCGGGTGTAGTATTTAAGGATGTCCCGAAAACTTGCCATAAATTTCTGTTGCGATACAACCCTTGCAAACACTTGAGTCTGATAACTGCGCGCGATGGCGCTTGAATTACAAGTATACTACAAAAGTAATTATTCGGGGAAATCGATCGGGAAAATCTGAAGCAGCTCAGCTCGTTTAGGAGTGCGATCGCAGATTTGGGATAAATATTATGGGGAAGGGGCGATCGAATGAAGCAGATCGATCGCCCGCGATGATATTTTAAGCGTTGATGCAGGAACAGAAAACCACGGACTAACGCAGATTAACGCAGATAGTTTCAAGAAGAGCGATCGAATTAATCCAATGCTGAACTTAGTTGGAGTGTCGCAGAAGTCCTTGTACTGGTACTTTTGGGCAGTAATTGATTGAGGGCGCCACACAAGTATTTTTTCACGGTATCCCTGCTTGCACCCACCCCACTCGGAATGGTAAAGATCATCTCTACATTTAACAGGTTGCCATCCTGTGAGGCAAATACATCGATCGGCAAAGCACGCTGAAATGCGGTTGCGGGATTTTCCGCTTTCATGGTACCCATACTTACATCAGTGCTAACAGTCTTGATGCCCTCGCGAGCTAAAATGGGTCGCAATTGGGAAAATGCTTTTTCTACCGTTAACCCTTCAACCTGAACGCGCGCAGAAAATGCAGCGCCATTGAAAAAGTCTCCCTTTTTTTGGAAGCTTTCCTCGCAGGTGGTAGCAAAAGCAGGGGTGGCTAAACACAGAAGAGCTACGGTTAAGACAGTCGATCGCATATTAACTAAGTTACGAGTTTGAAACCGTTATCAAGACCAGGATAAGCACCGTACAACTGTTTGGCAAGTGCTATCTGAGGGCAAAAAAATACAGAAGACAGAATTTGCTTAAATTCTGTCTTCTGACAAAAGCTTTCTAATTTTTAGGTTTGAGCAGTCTGTTAGCTGAAGGCGTAGGCTGATTGCAGCGCCCACCAGATTAAGACGGCGATGCCTCCAGCAATGACGATCGCTGAAATGGCGATCGCGATCGGGCTGTCAGCTCCCTTGAACTTCATGATTCCGCGATTTAAGTCTGACATGAGCAGTGTTCTCCCACAATTGCAGCTTGATTGTAGCTTTGCCCTCGGCGGATCGCGGTCAAAAGCACTGCAATTACTGATTTTTTTAACAATCTGCTTGCTGCAATTTCAGGCGGGGTGAGGCATTCGGGTGCGCCCCAGCGAGTTTATGAAAAAAACTTACAAAAAACACTTGACAAATTCCGAGCAGTGAGGCAATATTATTAATACCGCAGCAAATGCGGGTGTAGCTCAGTGGTAGAGCGTCACCTTGCCAAGGTGAATGTCGCGCGTTCGAATCGCGTCACCCGCTTTTAAAAATCAAGAAAACCAGGAAGACTAAGCCGGAAAGTATAGCGAGAAGATATCGCATATACTCCTAACGGTTGTTGAAAACACCTAAGTTAGTGGTAAAATTGATTGGATAACTGGCAAGTCACAATAGCCGATCGGGCGGGCGATCGGAACAGGCAGTTAAAAGCCTCGACTGGGGAGAATTGACCGGGAAGCGAGACTCAAGCTCCTGACTTTAGGTATGGGGAAATTCGATAGCGGTTTCAACCGTCTTGAAGATTTCTTTAGGTATTTTTTACAGAGTTAATCAAAAGTTGATGTTATCATCAAAAATATCGAGTAAGAATAACCACCTGCGTGTTGAAACATCCTGAGTTGGGAGCAATCCCTGCAACGGGCATATTCGGCCCATATCCGAAACAGCTCTCATTGCGAATAATGGCAGGATGTTGAGCCTACCGTACCTGTTGGCTAGTGATGGCAGGACGAAATAAAAAAAAACAAAAGTATACGGAATGTTTGAAGAAATTCAAACTGAGTTAGTAGCGGTGGCTTGATAACGCCGAAGACAAGCCCGACTTTGGACTATTCAAGAATCCCCGTCTATGACTCGGGTTCGGGAGTATCAAAAGTTTGATTAAATGGATATGTTAACGATTATTTTTGCAAAAACGCTTTTTTTATCCGATCGCTCGTGCCATCTCAAAAAGCTCCCAAAATTGACTTAAACGATGAGTACCCGTGCCCTTGCCGGCGCCGCGGCCGTCTCGTACCCATAACGCTGACAGAAGCCTTTGGCTGCAACCGCTGTCAGCAAATATTTGTATTGGAGGAAAACGGACACGTCATCGAGCAACTATCAACGAACTATCCTTACAAGCAGGCTTGGCGGTGGACGGGGCACCAGTGGCACAGGGCACATCCGGGTTTGAAGGCGCACTACTTGCCGCTGGCCCTGGGGATGATTTTGGTGCCGCTATTGATTTGGTTGCCCCTGGCGCTGCACTCTCCGGGCCCGAATATTATTCTGTGGGCAATGGTCGCTGTGCTGTTAGCAATGCTGCCGGCGCTAATGGTATGGCTGGCTTACAGGCGTTAGTTAAATGATAATAGAGGATTTTAGTCATTCATCAGAGGGGGCCAATGTCGCCCGCCGCGCTTATCAGGCTTCTTTGGAATTGGCGGCAACCAAAAGTACGGATCGCGCTGCCGCTTTGCAGGCAATGGCGATCGCACTCAAACGCCGACAAAATGACATTTTAGAAGCCAATACTCTGGATTTAGAAGCGAGTCGCGACATGGCGATTCCCGACTTGATTGTGGACTGGCTGAAGCTGACGCCGGAACGGATCAAGACAACTGTCCAAATTTTGCAACGCTTGGGGGAAATGCCAGATCCAATTGGCAGGGTGATCAATGCTTCTTATCAAGTCGATCGCTGTCAGGTGTACTGTCAATCGTTGCCGCTGGGGGCGATCGCGCTCATTTACGAGGCGTTTCCCGAGTTGGGGGCGATCGCGGCCGGTTTGTGTCTCAAAAGCGCTAACAGCTTGATTCTCAAAGGTGGCAGCGAAAGCTGGCAAACTAATGCTGTAATTGGAGAAGCTTTGGTTTCGGCGATCGATGAGGTCGGTTTGCCGTCAGGATGTTTGCAGGTATTGCCACCGGATCGGGGCGCTTCGATCCGCGATTTGGTCACTCAAGACCAATATCTCAATTTAATTATTCCCTACGGCAGGCCGAGTTTGGTACAGCAAGTGGTGAGGCTTTGTACAGCACCGGTGTTGCGATCGGCAATGGGCAATTGTTACCTTTATTGGTCGCCGACTGGTAGCTTGGAGATGGCAAGGTGGATGATTTTGGACAGCCATCAAAGTGTGCCCGATCCGGTAAACGCGATCGAGAAAGTATTGATCGATCGCAACCAAAAGCATTCTTCCTTAGTCAGGCTGTGGAACAGCTTAAAAGAAAAAGGCTTTCAAATTGCCGCAGATGCGGATCTTGTCGCAGATTTCCCAGACTTGAAGCTGGCGGAACCCTACGAGTGGACTCAACCGTATTTAAACAAAACCATCGCGTTTAAAGTTGTTGATAGTTTGGAAATTGCGATCGGCTGGATTAACCGCTACAGCAGCGGCCACGCTGACGCCATCGCCACTGAATCTTATTTAGAAAGCCGCCAATTTGCTCTGGATGTGAACAGCGCCTCAACTTTTATTAATGCCTCCCCTCGGTTTTGGCGCTATCAAAATCGGGGAGATGCAATTTTTCTGGGAATGTCCAACCAAAAAGGCTATCGTCGGGGATTGATAGGGCTAGATACGCTGACAACAATTAAAGAAATTGTTCAAGGTAACGGAGAATTTTAACTGAGTTATCTTTGGCAGTTTTCCTGTTGAATTTATACCAATTATAGCCGTTCTCAAAAAGATGAGGTATGAATGATATAGCCTTTCTCAAAAAGGTGAGGTATGACTGACAGGTTATATAACCACTGAAATTAAGAGGGCCTTCTTCCCAACAACGTCCGCGAATCTTTCGCTTGATCCGCTATAGCTTACATAACCGCTTAAACGTATAGGGCCTTCTTCCCAACAACGTACCCATCTTTCGCTTGATCCGCTATATACAAAATATTGCTACTACCGAAATTATAGCATCTCATCTTTATGCCAAGGGCACAGTATGGTTTCCAGCCGGAGTTATGCAAATGACAGATAATTTATCGACAATCAATAATAATTGATATCAATATTTTTTTAAATAGGTATTAATTTAAGTATATATAGCCCAATATGGTTTACTTAAGATTGTCCGAAGATAGGAACGTTAGCTTTTGCGATCTTTTATGAAAGCAATCTCCGTATCTATTTTTCAGAGGATTTTACCCCAGGGCGCTATATCAGTAAACCGTATTGGTATATAGCCTTTCTCATAAATATGAGGTACTCATGGGCATTGGCCGAAGCGAAGCGGAGATATTGGGCAGTTTTTTACACCAAATATGATTTTAAAATTGTCTATATCGCACATATAAACATCATCACAAAATGATTTAATGAAACCAATTTATCGGCAAATATGATATACTAATAAATGTCAAAAAAACAATCTGACTAACATTTTGGTGTGATTAGCAAACAATGAATTCAGAAAAAATGCTCATTTCTTTAGACGAGACTGTCGATCGCGAAACGCTAATTCACCAATCGGCTTATGTTAAAAAATTGCGTCCGCTGCTGCCACCAAATGCTTTTGAACCAGATCCTAGCAAATTAACAATCCTGTTAATCAATCTGGGAATTTTATTGCTGGGATGGGGAATTGCTGACTACCTCGATCGCTGGCCTGTCTACCTTTTAGGGCTTTACTTGCCTTTGGCTGCGATTATGGGCAATAGTATCATAGTTTTGCTATTTAGCTCCCACGATCTGATGCACGGCAGCGTTCAGAAAAAATCCCGGCTGACTTATTCGATCGCCTTTTTAGGCCTAAGTATGCTATTGATGCCACCTACTCAGTGGAAATCGCTGCACAACCTCGTACACCATAGTACCACCAATTCCTTAGCAGACCCCGATCGCAATTACCTGTTCCAGCAACCGGATACTTGGGGAAAATGGATTCAAAATCTATTTGTACCGTCGGTGGAAGTCAGTCCCCTGTGGTTCATTGTAGGCATGGCTGGATCGTGGTTGGTGCACAATTTCCGCAACGTGTCATCGGTATTGTTATTCAACGATAAATCTGTGGATTACGTGCCGGCTGCGTTTACCGTTAGTCCGAAAGATCGATTGACGATCGCCTTGGAATCTCTCGGAATCTTGGGAATCCATCTAGGGATCTTGTTTTACCTAGACTTTAACCCGATTAAAGTTGCTCTTGCCTACATTTTGCCGATCGCACTGGGTCACGCAGGCACAATGTTTTACATCTATACCAACCACATGGGTTGCCGGATGACCAACATTAATGACCCGCTGATCAATACTACTTCCCTGCGGGTTCCTAAAATATTTGACCTGCTGCACTTAAATTTCTCTTACCATACAGAACACCACATTTTCCCTAGCATTAACTCCAACTATTACCCGATGGTGCAAGAGTTGTTAAACGTTCACTATCCCAATCGAATGAATTTAATCGATGCTGGGGAAGCTTGGCGGTTGCTGATGGAAACGCCCCGGCATTATAAAGATGAAGTCACCTTCACTGATTCGTTGGGAAAAATGTCGGTAAATAGCAGTATTATCGAAGAATATAAGCGCTAATTTAACGATGTCAAAAATCCGTAGGTATGCAGTGCACACCTACGGATTTTAGATAGTTATATGATGTCGGAAAATTGAGCTTATAGTGAAAAATTACTGAATTTTAGCAGCGGTTTTTCACGCGAATTAGGTATTAGATACTGATGCTATTGATCACTAAAGAAGGTTTGAGAGCAATATATGGCACTAATCGCTTTTTATTGTTCAGATCTATCTTCTGTTCTGCCACATTCAAATCTTGCTGGAACTGTCTGACTAACTGTTGGATCGGAGTACCTTCAAAAACTTCGTCGAAGGTGGCACGATAGAGTTCTCGGAAAGATTTATCATAATAACCCAAACGATCGTATTTATAAGCTGACAGAGTAAACAAAATTTGCAGTTGTTCGGCAGTTTTTTTGTAGGGCGGAAGCAACTGTAAAATTTTCATTTCCGTAATTACTTCGGGAGTCTCTGACTTGTTAATCGCCGGAATATCGCGGTAGGCAGCCAAAGGCATATTGGCAGCAAAACTCATGTATTGATGCTGGGTATAATTCACAGCAGAATGCTGCGGCCCGCAGGTAAAAATCACTGTTGTGACAATATCAATCAATTGTTCAACATCCTCAATGCGCTGTGGCATTCCTTTGACTTTACCCCCTTTCTCCGATGATAATTCTTGGGCCCAGCGTTGCAGTTCGGTATCATCGGTAAGTTTCTGCTTTGTCGGGTAAAAGTATTTGAGATAGCCGGAGACAAAGGTTTTAATCGCGTTCCACAGCAGCAATCCATCATCTCGGTAAGGGTAGTGAGGTAGTTGAGTTGTGTTGTCCATTCCGCGATTTTTGAGTTCGGTTGGGAAGGCAAATTGATCCAGACTCCAGTTAGTGCAGGCTTCTCTACCTATCTCTATTGTCTCTGGCAAGGTTCCTGCCAGCAACTCATCGACGGGACCTCCAGGGGCGATCAACTGGTTGCGTGCGAGATTGTTGTTGGTCAACATGAAGCGAAAGTGGGGTTTGAGCAATAAGCTGAGGGGATGATTTTCAGCTAACTGTCGCGCTGTGACGATCGCAATTGGTTCCATAACTAGATGGGTTCGACCTAAATGCGAACTCATTTCGTGGTGATTGGCATCTGCTACTTGCACGCAGAGTTTGGCAAATAACCAATTGAGTGGCGGATCAGACGGCGTGTAGACACGGCTGCCCGGTTTGGGGTCTAGTTGGATCGCAATGGGTACCAGTTCACCGCGATCGCGCACTCCAGTCCACCGCCAAGCGAAGAAAGCACGAGGTTTCGGCAAGTATTTCCTGCCCTTTTCGTAGGTGCCTCCCTGAATTCGAGAAGGTGCGCGATAGTTTGGATCTGTACCTGTGTAGTCGGCAATGTAAATACTTTTTTCCCGTAACAGTCTGGACAGTTCCAATAATGGCTGCTTGCTGTCCAGTTTTGTGATGATTTCTGCCCGAGGATCGGTGGCACTTAAGAGACGAAGTACCATCGGATTTGCCCCAGACAACCGCTGTTCGGCAAAAGAGCGATCGGTTTGGTAAGCCTTGGCAACTTGAGGCAACCGCAGTACGGGAAAGAAGTCTTCATAATCTTGGAGTTCGTCGAGAGGATCTAGAAAAGATCTCGCCTTAACTGCCAACATATTTACAGCAAGTTCAGAGGTTGCTATTATGCGTTCTCCAATATAATCGCTTGAAAAATTCTCATTCGCTGGCACAGTTTTCAATAATGCCAAAGGTGATAAACTGTTATAGTCAAATTGGTAAGCTTGTTGCTCGCGACTTAAGAAATCGCTGCGCTTTTGTTTATTCGCATCGTCTTGGGGAAGGGAAGGTTTCATGATTTTCACCATTTATCAAATTTTACCCTTGTTTTTTAGTAACATATAGGTAAAAATTACCATAAAACGAGGATGGGATGAACTAAGTTTTGTGACGGTCTAAGAGACCTTGATACAATCATAGTTCGCAGATAGGTAATGGCGATCCGGACAGTTTCGGCTTATGTTGCTTTTATCATTCGCAGATCTCCAAGCACGGGGATTTGGGGATGCTCAGTCAAGCTTCATCCCGCACTCAAATCCATAGCTCGAAGGGAAATTTCTCCTAATTTAGAGAATTTCTGCAACAGTAGCTGAGGAATTAATTGATGGCGGAGGTTGCCGAATTACCGATCGATTACCTTAACAAAAATGGTTGGTAGTGCGGACTTCAGTCCGCATTTTAAGAGCGGACTGAAGTCCGCACTACGAACCTTGTTTATTGCGCTACCGGACATGATGTTAATCAGCAATCGCGCATTGTCAAATTTTACAATTTATTCTTCGTTTTCACCCGCATATACAGCTCTTCCATCGCCTCAATAAATGAACCATCTTTATGCCAAAACGGCGGAAAATCTCCCTGCTTTTTCACCACGATCGCACTTACGCCACTTTGCACCCCCACATCAATCGTCTGCGGCAACCGCTTCGCACCGTGCCAAAACTCTCTCAGGCTGACAGTTTGCGCTTCATTGGCGATCGCCTGCGTGTAATAGGAATCCACCGCCACAGGGGCCGCTGCATCCGCCGTCAACTCGGCAGAAAGCGCCAAGCCCAAAGGCGTTTTTGCCAATTCGCGGTGCAGCACTTCCTTAGAAAGTCCGCGTAATTCAAACAGCAAAAATGGATCTTTGTCCAATTCGGCCGCCACCAGATAATAGACTCCGGCAATATGTTTGCAGGGATTGCTATAGTCTGGGCAAGAGCAAGTGGTTTTAAAGTCCTCACGGCTGCTGGGTAACAGGTGCAATCCGAGGGGTGAGAAAGCGTTTTCAATGTTGTCGGGCATTTCGTTGAGCAGCAAGCGGGAAATGAAGCTGGCTTTTGATGCCATTTGGGCGATCGCCACTTTCCACTTTTCCTGACTAATCGGCTCAAACTCAATTTTAGTTTTGTACAGCGGCTCCTTATAAACCCCAAAATAAGGATTAACCGAGCCTCTCACCTGTGCCATCACTAACCCATCATTCATACCAAAGCTTTTTACCTTACCATTCCGTGCATAGGCACGTCCCCGCCCGAGACGCCCAGAATCGGTAAATCTTTCCAGCCCATCGATAAATTTATTGCCCCACCAAGTCCGAGTAAATTGTGACATATTTTTGATTTTATCCTAATCTAAAACTGCATTTTTATTGAGCCGAATTAACTTCTTAAATGCCTCATTATCCAACTCAGTCAGCCACGATTCATCAGCACCAATAATTGAACCTGCCAATTTCTTTTTGTCCTCAATCATTTGGTCAATCTTTTCTTCCAAAGTGCCAATTGCCACAAACTTATGCACAAACACATTTTTTTCCTGTCCAATCCGAAACGCCCGATCCGTCGCCTGATCTTCCACCGCCGGATTCCACCAGCGATCGAAATGGAACACGTGATTGGCTTTTGTCAGGGTAATTCCCACACCGCCGGCCTTCAGTGATAGAATAAATACCGAAGGTTCTGATTCTGGATCTTGGAACTCTGAAATCATCCGTTCCCGTTTTTCGCGACTCGTTCCGCCGTGGATGTAATAAGTGTTATAATGTAGCGTGTGTTTGATGTATTTTTCTAACGCGCTTCCCAATTCGGTAAACTGCGTAAACACCAATAAACTTTCGCCTTCGGCTTTGACTTCCTCAATCATCTCGATCAGCCGTTCCAGTTTGTGCGATCGCTCTGGTGTAAACTCACTTTCATCCTGCAAAAACTGGCGGGGATGATTGCAAATTTGCTTCAACTTCAGCAGCGTCGCCAAAATCATCCCCTTACGCTTCATTCCTTCAGCCGCATCAATTTCTTGCTCTACCTCTTTCACAATGGCTTCATAAAGCGAAGCTTGCTCGCGGGTGAGATTGCAGTAGAGCTTTTGCTCAACTTTGTCGGGGAGATCCTGAATAATGGACTTATCGGTTTTCAGACGGCGCAGGATAAAAGGTTCTACTAATTTTTTGAGCGCGGCTGATTGCGTGCGACTCCCATGTTTTTGAATCGGTAATTCAAACATTTTCCGAAACTGCGCCTCTTTTCCCAAATATCCGGGATTGAGAAAATTAAAAATTGACCATAAATCTAACAAGCGATTTTCTACAGGTGTTCCAGTCAATGCTAGTCGATGGGTAGCGGGTAACTTTAAAATCGCCTTGGTTTGCGCCGCTTTCGGATTTTTAATATTCTGCGCTTCATCAATTACCAGCCGATGCCACGCTACGCTGCTCAACAGCTTCTCATCTTTGCGCGCCAAGGTAAAGGAAGTAATCAACATATCACAATCTTGGACGGCGGCTTTAAATGCTTTGGCATCTTGCAAGCGTTGAGGGCCGTGGTGAATCAGCGATCGCAATTCTGGAGCAAATTTTTCCATTTCCTTCTGCCAGTTGCCGACTACGGAAGTGGGCGCAATTAGCAGCGTGGGTAAAATCTGATTTTCTGTCCCTTTTTTTGTCTTCTTTTCCGTTCCTTGTTCCGTCTCTTTGCTAGTGGATAAAACTTCTCTTTCTTGCAATAATCGAGCAATTACCTGCGCCGATTTACCCAAACCCATATCGTCGGCAAGACAGCCATTTAATCCCAAACTTTCCAAATAACTCAACCAAGAAACACCGCGCTTTTGATAATCCCGGAGTTTGCCTTGAAACCTTACTGGATCTGCAATTAACTCTAACCTACTCTTATCGTGCAGCTTCTCCAACATATCCGATAAAGCCCGATCGCGCTCCACCTCCAAATCTTCACTAGCTTCTCCTTCTGCCGTCAACTTCATAAAGTCAATCAAGCTGACATCGGGATTCTCTTCGCGATGTTTTTGCCAAAAATTCAGCATCTCCTGCATTTTATCTTTGTCCAGTTCCATCCATTGTCCTCGGAACTGTACCAACGGCGTTTTACTATTAACTAACGCCTGCCATTCTTGTTCGCTAACCCGTTCGCCTCCGATCGCCAATTCATACTGATATTCCACCAAGGAATCTGCCGAAAACAATCCCTTGCCCTTGATTGCAGCGCTTTTGCTGCCCTTCCCTTTGACTTGCAGGCGAATCTTTGCCCGCTGTCGTCCCTTCGGCGTCCACCAAGCGGGAACAATGACTTTATATCCGGCATCTTCTAATACCCAAGCGGACTCGCTGAGGAAGGTAAAAGCATCATCTACGTTGAGGGAAATGTTAGCGGGTTTGTCGGTTTCTAGCCCCTGCCAAAGTAGGGGATAAATCCGCGCAGCGTAGCCGAGATTTGTTAGCAAATGTTGCTCAAAGTTGTCGCCGAATTGTGTTTGCAACTGTTTTTGTTGAGTCGATCGCGATCGCCAATAATCCTGCAACGGCACCCGCAGAGATGGGTCTTGTTTTGCCGCCACCTGAAACTCTAAAACCCAAGGCTGTTCGGGGTTTTCGGGGGATTGTAGTTGAAAGCAGAGGGAGAATGAGTCAGCAGATTGATTGCGCGTAATGCGATCGCGCCAGGTTTGCCATTGCCGGTATTGTTCAAGGCTGACTCGCGCGTTTTTTCCTGTTTGGTTGAAGCAGATTTGGAGTAAAGAATCAACAATCTTATTCTCAAATGATGCTGGGATGGGGGTTTGAGTGACAATTTCGGCGATCGCACATTCTGAAAAATTACGCAGCAACATTTCGCGATCGTAGAACTTTGGTGTATCTTGTAGCTGGATCTTCCGAAAACCGGACACGCAAACTAAAGGCATCCATTCAACATAGCGTTGTAACTCTGTTTCGTACTGCGCTGAAACAATTTCCCATCCCGGATAAATCTCAAAGCTGGGTGCAATTTTGGCAGGTGTTTTTGGAGCTTTTGCAGTCTTTGCGGTTGTTTTTGTTTCACCCGCTTTCTTGCGCCCGCGCGTGGCTTTCTCAGCGGGTTCCGATGTTTCGATGGGTGCGATCGCGATCGGAGCAGTTTCTCGATAGCGCAACGCCGGAATATAATGATCTTTCAGAACAATTTGCTTAAAAAATTGGGTGTAGTGATACCAAAACAGCAAATCTGAACCGAACTGAACTTCTGCTAAATCATAGAGGGCAAAAAAATGCAGATCGTTCAATACTTTAGTCAAAGTGTGGGTGGCGATTGGCACACAATCGACTTCCCAATATTCCAACTCAAATGTTTCGGGTAATTCTGTCTCTAAATATCGCGCTAACTCTAAAGATGGTAACGGCTGGTTATTGGCAGTGGGGAGTAAAAAGTACCGAGGGGCGATCGCATATTCTAGTCCCATCCCACTTGTATTGCTGACTGGTGGCAGTTGAATCCCGGCTTCTTTCGTTAGAAACTCTGTTAACTCTGCCGTCTCCAATTGTCGGGGATGAACCTTAGCAGGCTGTTTTTTCTTTTCAGTGGTTTCAACCCAAATATAAAACGTTCCAGCTTGAACAAAACTCTCTTCTGTTTGAGGAATCCAAGTGCCGTGGAGGATTTTCATAGGTTATACCAAACGCAACCTTTGGCATCGTATCATATCATAAGTTAGTCAAAAAATAGGAAGTACGGTTGAAACCTGGTTTATACAAACAATGTCTGAGCTCAGAGGGACTAAAGATAATAACGTAATTTTACCGCGCTATCTTTAACCTGCGTCGGCAGGTTTTGCCTGTATAGACGCGGTTTCAACCGCCGAGTCGTCTTTAACCTGCGTCGGCAGGTTTTGCTTGTATAGACGCGGTTTCAACCGCCGAGTCGTCTTTAACCTGCGTCGGCAGGTTTTGCTTGTATAGACGCGGTTTCAAACGCCGAGTCTTCTTACACATCTAGAAAATCTCAGTTAAATCCAACACAAAACCGGGCAGTACATCTTCACCTGAGACAGTTCGAGGTGCATCTAAAATTTCTACTTCTTTACCTTGACGGGAGATTTCTACTTGCCGATTTTTGCGATCGAGCAACCAGCCCAAACGAGCTCCATTTTTCATGTACAATCTCATTTTAGCTCGCAATTTTTCTAGGGAATCGGTAGTCGATCGCAATTCCACCACAAAATCGGGACAAATCGGTGCAAATTTCTCTTTTTCTTCGGAAGTTAAAGCATCCCATCTGTCGCGCCGAATCCAAGCAGCATCGGGAGAAATATCAGTACCATCTGGCAGTTTAAATCCGCTAGAAGAATCAAACGCAATTCCCAAATGTTTATTTTGACGGCTCCAAGATTGAAGTTGATAGGATAAGTCAATGTTGCGATTACCAGTCTCGCTACCAGTAGGCGACATAATAATTAATCCTCCACTAGAAGTACGCTCAAATCTCAAATCTCGGTTTTCTTGACACAAATTAAAAAATTGTTCGTCAGTTAGATCAATTGTTAATTCCAGGGGAGAAGATAAAGCGATCGTTGGGATTTCCATCGGTTTCTCCAAATATCAAGTAAGGTCAAATATTCTGGTAACACAACTTGAATCCAAGTCAATATTAGATTTTTACCTAGGGTGCATCTGGGTTTTGAAGAGGGCGAAGCATGACCGCATATAAGTTATTAGTTATAATCTCCTATTTTCTGCGGTCATGCTTCGCCCCTACACACATATTTGCTTGCACAAGCCGCTGCACCGGTTGCCATAATACTAACTTGGAAGTTTTAACCGCAGATGAACGCAGATGAACGCAGATGACAATTAACTTTCTGTATAACCTTGCATATTTTCCGGTTCAAACTGCTGCAAAACATTAGCAGCTTTCTCGGTTAAAGCGTCAGTACCTTTAACTGCAATCAAAAATTTGCCCGCATTCAAACGGTTGCGATAGGGCAAAGCATCGCCGCTACCAAAAGCCATTCCTCCCGCACCGCCGACAAAAACGCTGCCCATTCCGGCCGCGATCGCACCTAGCACTCCGCCGATCGCGTGATCGCCAATTTCGCCCGCCCATGCAAAAGTCTTTAACTCTGTCATCAAGCTGAAGGTAACGCCGGCAATAAAGCCAAACGGTATCAGCCAAACAGCCATGAGTTTAGCTTGTTTCTTTGCTTGCTGGTTGGGATCGATTAAGCCAAATTCATCAGCAGTTTTGTAGCCGCGTCCCAAAATGCTGACTTGCTTCATGGGTAAGCCTTCTTTTTCGAGGGCGCAATAGGCAGCTTCGGCTTGCATTCGATCGGGCAGTACGGCGATAAGATAATTCATCAAAATAATTCCTGATAGTTAGGCTTCAATATCCGGAATTTATTATAGCCTGAAAAGACTTGCTAGCTAAGCAATTGGGCGTTTTTAAGACGATCGCCCAGGACGATCGCCCGCAAAGGTAAAATATTTCACGCAAAAATGACCGACCTTGACCGAATACGGATACAATTCAAACTGCACAAAGGCAAGCTTGAGCTGAGCTGTTAGATTCTGCTCTAAGTCATAAGTCTCAACTTTGAGCTCGCCAACAGGGCTATTTTTACTATTGCACTCAATTGCTTGCTATGCCTAAAGTTCTAGTATCCGATCCGATCGACCAAGCCGGAATTGACATCCTCTCCCAAGTCGCACAAGTTGACGTAAACACAGGACTCTCAGCCGAAGAGCTCGTGCGAATTATTCCAGATTACGATGCTTTAATGATCCGTTCTGGCACCCAAGTTACCAAAGAAATCATTGAAGCCGGAAATCTACTAAAAATCATCGGTAGAGCGGGCGTTGGCGTAGATAATGTCGATGTACCCGCCGCTACCCGCAAAGGAATTGTAGTCGTCAACTCCCCCGAAGGCAACACGATCGCAGCAGCCGAACACGCGATCGCCATGATGCTCTCGATGTCCCGCCACATCCCCGAAGCCAACGCCTCTGTAAAAAGCGGTAAATGGGAGCGCAACCGCTTTATCGGCGTAGAAGTTTACAAAAAAACCCTCGGTATCGTCGGTTTGGGCAAAATCGGCTCCCACCTCGCCACCGCAGCCAAAGCAATGGGCATGAAACTGCTCGCTTACGATCCCTTCATCTCCACCGAAAGAGCCGAACAGTTGGGCTGCCGCTTGGTAGAGCTCGAACTGTTGATGCGCGAATCCGACTACATCACCCTGCACATCCCCAAAACGCCGGAAACTCTGCACTTAATTAACGCTGATGTGCTGTCAAAGATGAAGCCCACGGCCAGGATAATTAATTGCGCCAGAGGTGGCATCATCGACGAAGCAGCCCTGGCAGAAGCGATCAAATCAGGCCAGATCGCCGGTGCAGCGATCGATGTTTACGAACATGAGCCGCTGGAAGCTGATTCTCCGTTGCGAAATGTCGGCCAAAACATCGTGCTGACGCCTCACTTGGGAGCTTCTACGGCTGAAGCTCAGGTGAATGTGGCGATCGACGTTGCCGAACAAATTCGCGATGTGCTGTTGGGACTGCCGGCGCGATCGGCTGTTAACATCCCAGGAATTTACCCAGACTCGATCGAAAAACTCAAACCCTACCTGCAACTCGCCGAAACCCTCGGCAACCTCGTCAGCCAGCTAGCCGGAGGCAGAGTTGATTACCTCAACGTCCAACTCCAAGGCGAATTGGCCAGCAACCAAAGCCAGCCCGTAGTCGTCGCCTCCCTCAAAGGCCTGCTCTCCCAAGCCCTGCGAGAGCGCGTTAACTACGTCAACGCCAGCATTGAAGCCAAAGAACGCGGAATTCGCGTCGTGGAAACCAGAGACGCCTCAATTCGCGACTACACAGGCTCTCTACGCCTCTGTGCTAAGGGAACTCTCGGCGAACACACAGTCACGGGTGCAGTCCTCGGCGAAAGCGAAATTCGGATTACCAGCGTTGACGATTTCCCAGTCAACGTTTGCCCGACGCACCATATGCTGTTTACCTTGCACCGCGATATGCCGGGGATTATTGGAAAAATTGGTTCCCAATTGGGCAGTTTTAATGTCAATATTGCCAGTATGCAAGTAGGCCGTAAAATCGTGCGAGGCGATGCAGTGATGGTTTTGAGCCTTGATGACCCTCTACCAGAGGGTATATTGGCTGAAATTATGAAAGTTCCTGGGATTCGGGATGCTTACACGGTGAATCTTTAAAGGATTTTAGATTTTTCAGGTTCCCCAATCTAAAATCTAAAATCGTTAAACGGTAACTCTTTGAAAGATTTTGGAGTTTAGGTTCCCACAATCTAAAATCTAAAATCGTTAAACGGTAACTATTTGAAGGATTTTAGATTTTAGGTTCCCACAATCTAAAATCTAAAATCGTTAACAATCTAAAATCTAAAATCTAAAATCTAAAATCGTTAGACGCTAACTCTTTGAAGGATTTGGGGGGTTTAGATTTTGGATGCAAGGACTGAATAATTGGTAATAAGTGATTGGTCATTGTTAATTGGCAAAAAAGTTGGAATTTTTCTATTAGTCAATCGTCATTTCTCACTCTTCAGTTCCCAGTATCCAGTTCCTGACGGGCGAATCTAAAATCTAAAATCTAAAATCTAAAATAGTCATGGCACATAGCTGGTGGGAAATTAGAATTCTTTGCGATCCGGCGCTGGAAGATATCATCTTTTGGCGCCTGGAACGGTTTAACTGTCGGGGAACTGCCACTCAGATTAAAAGCAATTCCTGCCTGATGTCGGCTTATTTGCCCGAGGAACAAGCGGGATTGTTGGATTTGGCGGCCCTGTCTTTGTGGCTGCGGCAAGATGCTTTGTGTGCGGGTTTGCCCTTACCTGCGATGCAGTGGGATTTGATAGAAGATGAAGACTGGGGGAGCACTTGGAAGCAGCAGTGGCAGCCTCAAGAAGTGGGCGATCGCTTTTTAATTAATCCGGCTTGGCTTCCCCCACCGACTGATACCGATCGCGTAATCTTGCGTTTAGATCCCGGTGTTGCTTTCGGTACGGGTGCTCACGCTACGACTCAACTCTGTCTGGAGTCGCTGGAAATGCGCCTCGGTTTTGACGACAAAGAATGTGTAGTTGCTGATATCGGCTGCGGATCGGGTATTTTGTCGATCGGCGCGGTGTTGCTGGGCGCCACAAAAGTTTATGCTCTGGATACAGATCCTTTGGCAGTGCGATCGACCATCAGCAACCGACAACTCAACCGCGTTAACCCGCAGCAGTTGGTGGCAGAACTCGGAAGTATCGATCGGCTGATCGAAATGACGGGCGGCCCGATCGACGGTTTGATGTGCAATATTTTAGCCGAAGTAATCATTGATTTAATCCCGCAGTTCACCGCCATTAGCAAGCCGACTACTTGGGCAGTTCTCAGCGGCATTTTGCTCGAACAAGCTAAACCAATTGCAGACACTCTCGAACAACACGGTTGGATTGTTGCTACTCTGTGGAAGCGCGAAGATTGGTGCTGTTTTAATATTCGGCGCAGTTAATAATTAGAAATTGGGAATTGGTAATTGGTAATTGGTAATTGGTAATTGGTAATTGGTAATTGGTAATTGGTAGGGTGCGTCAGCTAGCATAATTCAATTCACCAGCAATCAAATATTAGCTGACGCACCTTACAGAAGTTGGGTAAAATAGTAATTGCAGCAGAATAATTAAGATAGAGAAAGTATATTAAGTTTGTAGTAAGGACTTTAGTCCTTCTTCAGACCAGGAGAGAGGACTAAAGTCCTCACTACAAACCAATTTTATCGCGGTCGCTCGACAGCAGATGATATTAGAGAACGAACGTAAAAAGAGACAGAGCCGATTAAATAAAAACTATTCACCAAAATCAACAATATCTTACCAACATAAGAATTAACCAAACCAAAAACGCGATAAGTTGACAGCAGCACTAACAGCATTTCAACCAAAGAAACAATTGACCCGTAGTGCTTCCTATCCCAATAAGAAATAGGACTGATAAAACGGTAATTGCTGAACGGAAAAAAGTGCCTGTGAGCATCATCATTATGCACTGGCAAATCTCCCAAAGAGTGCAGAATCATGCTCAGAAACAAAATTTGCACGCTTTGCCAGCCAAAATAATAAGCAATTACCCAGCCGATCGCAGCTAGGGGGATAGAATGAAACAAAGCCACAATATTCTGGACAACAGGCTCGTAATATGCTTTTGACCAAATTGTAGCTTCCGGCAAGCGAGCAATGTACTTCGCCCAAAAGTAAAATAAAAATATCGGGATATCGGGTAAGATTCCGCCGATAACGATCGGCAAGTTAAATTCAGATTGCTGGGCTCTACCAAGAATGGCGAGATTGATAATCGCGTGACTGGGAGTTTTCATAAGACAAAAATGCACAATTGGTTTGTAGTGAGGACTTTAGTCCTTCCAAAAGAGGACTAAAGTCCTTACTACGAACCTAACTTCCTCGTTGGTAGTAAGGACTTTAGTCCTTTCAGATAAAAGTGAAGTCCTGACTACCAACCTACAAATGAGGTTGCAGTCGATCGATCAACTGCGCCGGTTGCAATACTCCCTCAATGCGATCGACCTCAACACCATTTTTGAACAGCACCAAAGTCGGCAAAGCATAAATGTGAAACTGCGACGCCAACTGCTCGTACTTATCCGTATCAATCTTAACAACCATGAGCTTATCTTTCGTCTGACCGCTCACCTGCTCCAAAATCGGCACCATCATCTGACAAGGCCCGCACCAAGTAGCATAAAAATCTACCAGTACAGGCAAATCAGAGCTCGATAGTAACTCTTCAAAACTGTTGAACTGTTTTTGAACTGCCATCTTAAAAATGTGGTAAAGGGACGCCCATTATACCCGAAGGCTTAACGAGTAGGGAATTGTGACAACTGAACTCAATAAGTCAGTATAAATTTTTTTGGTTCTGGATCGATTTTAAGGCAGAATTCTGTGAGCATAGATTTTGAGGACAGAATTATGGAATTATTGCCAGAGACATATCAGCGATTGCAGGGACAAGTTGCCGTTGTCACCGGTGCGTCGCGGGGAATTGGGCGGGCTTGCGCTTTAGCATTCGCAGCAGAAGGCGCTAAAGTCGCCGTGAACTATGCCAGTTCAAGCGCTGCGGCTGATGAGGCGGTAGCAGAAATTATTGCAGCGGGCGGAGAAGCTGTGGCCCTTGCAGCAGATGTCTCCAAAACTGACCAAGTGGATGCACTCATCAGTAATGTCATGGAAAAATGGGGACGAATTGACATTTTGGTGAACAATGCCGGCATCACCCGCGATACTTTGCTGCTGCGGATGAAGCTAGAAGATTGGCAAGCAGTGATTGATTTGAATCTCACCGGCGTATTTTTGTGTACAAAAGCTGTCAGCAAAATCATGTTGAAACAGCGCAGCGGCCGAATTATTAATATTGCTTCGGTTGCCGGCCAAATGGGAAATCCCGGACAAGCTAATTACAGTGCGGCGAAAGCTGGAGTCATTGGATTTACTAAAACTGTGGCGAAAGAATTGGCAAGTCGCGCGATTACTGTGAATGCAGTTGCACCGGGTTTTATCACCACAGATATGACAAAGGATGTCAAATCTGACGAGATTTTAAAGTACATTCCGCTGGGAAGATACGGCGAAGTTGAGGAAGTTGCGGGGATGGTGAAGTTTTTGGCGGCGGATGCGGCGGCGGCTTATATTACCGGGCAAGTTTTTAATGTCGATGGCGGCATGGTGATGGCTTAGATTTGGGAATTTTTAACCGCAGATGCACGCGGATGAGCGCGGATGTCTGCGGTTATGAATTTATTTCAAATCTCTGTAGGTTGCTTGTCGGTGCACCTTCCCCGATTCGACAACCTTCTTACTTTGACAAAACTCTTCAAATAGTTCAAAAAAACTATTTAAAGCATCTTTCTCATCCTGAGAAAAAAAGAGAATTATATTCGCCCATGATTGAGATGAATCAATATTGAATTTTTTCTGTATCCATTCTTGAAAGCCATCTAGAGCGTTTTCTTCTTTTAGAGGTACGCCAAGCTGATACTGTGCCACATTGTATCCCGACAAGAAAGCCTGAAGACAACTAATTGACACCTTGCCCAAATAGACTGAAGGTTTATTCTTGATTTTTTTGAGAAGCTCGGAGAGATTATCCATACAAACTATCCCGTTGAATACTTGAGTCTAACAATACTTATATTCTCAACTCTATCTAATATTATTTATAAAAACTCTTGCTACACGACAATTGTTGCGCGGAGTGAGACACTTTAGTCTCATGTGTAAGGTGCGGATCTGTAAAATTGTCGCTTTTTCGGGTGCATCTGGTTTTTGAAGAGGGCGAAGCATGACCGCATATAAGTTATTAGTTATAATCTTATATTCACTGCGGTCATGCTTGGGAGCATCCCGGTTTTGAAAAAGCCTCAAATAGCCAAGAGATCGTTGAGGTAAGCACAACGAAGTTTTAGCATCTTGTTATGACATTTTTTTCAACCATTGAGCTCCCGAAATTTTCAACCTTCTATCTATTTGTTTGACAGCCGATTCCACCGCTCCCGAGCCTATGGAACAAATCTTGTCTGATGATAATTGCTCATAATTCAATACGGTTTACTTAAGGTCGAACAAGTGGTACACTAAGTATGATGTATAAAAAAGTAAATCAAGTATAGTGCCGTACAAAAAATTATTATTAGAATC
>NZ_JAEQDD010000070.1:0-12212 GCF_020737885.1 Microcoleus sp. PH2017_34_RAT_O_A
GAAATCCGTTGAATTTGGGGCAAAACTGTCAGCCAGTTGTCGAAATGGGTACGTATTTTTAGACCGAATTAGTTGGGATAACTTCAACGAATCAGGAGAATTAAAAATACAAGTAGAAGCATTTAAACAATTCACCGGATTTTACCCTGAATCAATTCATGTAGATCGGATATATCGAACAGAAGAAAATAGAGTTTGGTGCAAAGAACTCGGCATCAGAATGAGCGGTGTCCGTCTAGGAAGACCTCCCAAAAATCTGAGCAAATCAATAAAAAAACAAGCTCAATCAGACGAGAGAATTCGTAACTTAATTGAGGGAAAGTTTGGAGAAGCTAAAAGAAGATTCAGCCTCGATAGAGTGATGGCTAAACTTAATAATACTTCTGAAACAAGTATCGCTATAACTTTTCTGGTGATGAATCTTTCTGCCAGGGTACGGCAGGCTTTTTGGCTTTTTTTCTGTCTATTTCATAACAAAAACCTTTTTTGATGTTTTTTGGCTTAAATTATTGGTAAAAGCTATGTTTCGCCAGAACAAGATTGATAAAACTTATATTGTCGAGGCGATCTCAAATTCACTCATCTTTCTAAATGCTGTTTTCTGACTTTTTCAGCAAGCCCTAATTAGTAATCAAAATGGGATGACTCGCATTCCCCGCTACAAACACTTTATAAAACAAGTTCGTAGTGAGGAATTTATTCCTCAAAATCCTAGGACTAAAGTCCTCACTACCAACAGCAGTTTTTACCAGAAAGAATTGGTTTAAAGGCTCTTCCTTGTAGGGAGAAATTAAAATCAGACGATTCATTACTCCAATCCTCTTCCTTCCTTTGTCAACTATCAACTGTCAACTGAACTTAAGTAGCCTTTTTCTGAGGAGCTACCATGCGTTCTACACTCATCGCAGCCACGCTCAATGTCACCACAGCCATGCCGAGAATTGCTACAGGCTGCAACTTTTCATTGATAATTATAAACCCGAAGAGTGCTGTCATCGCCGGGCCCAAAGTGCCAATTACTGACGCTAAGGCCGCCCCCGCGAACCGGATGGCAAAATTGTTCAAAAGATAGCTAAATAGTGTCAGTACGCCTAAAATAACGCCTCCCACAATCAAACCAGGCCAAACATTTTGGTCGATTTTCGGAGCCAGATTCTCTGACAGCGGTACCCACAAACTCAGGGACGAAAATACAAAAATCGCGCCGAAATTAACTAAACTAAAAGGAATCGGGTGCAGTTTGCCGGCGGCCATTTGAGTTAGCAATACGTAACCTGCAAAGGTAATCCCAGAAGCCAGTGCAGCGGCGACTCCTACCTCGACATTGCCACCGCCAGGAGCTGGCGCAGCAAAACTCGGCGATCCAACTAAAATCAGACCTGCGGTAATCCCCAACATCGCCAAAAAGCCGATCGTACTCGGACGAGCGCCAAACAAGAACCAAGAACCCAGTACGGTGACGATCGGGTAAATAAAGAAAATTGTAATAGCAATCCCCGCCGGAATATTGCCGATCGCCAAATAAATCAAAACCTGAGACAAAAACAGAAAAAATGCGCTTCCTAAAACCTTGCTCCACAAAGATAGATCGCGCGAGTAGAAAAACCGTTTAAGATCTTTCCAGACAGAAGGATACAGAAATGTTGCCAATACTGGCATCAAAGCCATCACCACGATCAGCCGCATCAACAAAATCAACAGAGAATTTCCAAAACCCCGAGTCACCACCCCATCAAGCTCAAACACGCCAAAAATCATCCGAGGATTTCTGCTTTTAATTAGAATTCTCAAACAAACATTAAACAGCGACAATACCACCGCCGAAGACAAAGCCAGAATCAAACCTGCTTGCACTTGAGAAGTGGCTGTTGCGACTGCCGCAGGCGCTGCTGAAGGCTGTGGAAAGGCTTGCCGCGGCGCATCCGCAGGTGTTGGCGGCAAAACTTGCGGGCGGATAGAATTAGTTGCTTCCTCGGGATAGGAATCTTGAGCGTCGAAAGGATTGTCAAGATATTCTTCTTCTACGAGTTCTTCCCGAATGCGGTTGACGAGATTTTGTAGCAGTTCTTCCCCTTGGAGTTCGAGGGTTTTCATGTTGTTGAGCCGCATGGATAGCTCGCTTTCATAGCTGCTCAAATCTTGTTCTAGCATCTGGAAACTGCGATCTATCCGTTCATCGAGCGCCGCCAATAACTCCGAGGCCCGTTCGTCATAGTTGCTAGGGGGCATGGGTATGGGGAATTCGCCGCTGGGAATTGGGCTGCTGAGAGAATGGCCCGAGTTAGCGCTGAGTTCGTTGAACCGCTGCACCAACAAATCCTGCAAATTGTGAGCCAAAATTTGAGCCAACTGCTTCAGCCACAATTGCTGCTGCTGAATGTATCGCCCAGACAGAGATTCCATTTGCTGAGACTGCAATTTGCGATATTGCTCCCGGAGGCCTTCAATATCTTCAATCAGGTGATTTTTTTCAGTTTGCAGCCGAGTAATGTCCTGGTTTAACTGACCTTTGACATTTTCATGCAAAGCGTCCAGTTCCTGCATCACTGAGTTGAGGACTTGTTCTGCTGATTGTGCATCCCCTGCGTCGCCTTTTGGCGAGTATCTGTTCCGGTTCGCCATTAGCCTATAACCTCTAATTTAAACTGCACGAGAGAGTGTTCTTAAGTATTTTGGCTGCATCAGGTCGCAAGTTCTAGTGAGTTGGTCTCAAAGATTGCGGACGCTGTTGAATCTATGGTAGTCGCTGAGCTAGAAATGTTAGAAAATTGCGTGAAGCGAAGCTATCCCGCTCTTAATCGCCCCAAGAACACTTTGTGCAATTAGAAATCATACTACAGCTTGACCTCTGCACCGATTGCTCCGGGTAATTCTCGCCTCTAACTCACCCGCCTCGCCAGCCGGATAACCTCTTCCCCGACAACTAAAGTTGAGGGTAGGGCCGAGACTCCTCACCCCTAAAGGCATAATTTGAGCATTAAATGGCTAGAAACCGGGTTTCTGGGCCCAAGTCTCTCACACACTCTTGCACCCGGATTTTTGATATTAAAATTTCCGATCTTGCGATCGCCAAAGTTTGAAGAGGCGATCGCACCCTCAAAAGCAACCTGTCTCATCAAAAAACTAACACATCCCATTCTCCAAGGGCAACAGATCTGGCATCTAAAAATTCTGACAATTGCTTTACGATAAGAATTTGGTTTAAAGCCCCAAGCGCGATCGGAAGAGCTTAAAATCAGACGATTCATTACTCCAATCTTCTGACTTCCTTTGTCAACTATCAACTATCAACTATCAACTGATTTTCTTTTTCAACCATCAACCATCAACTGTTAACTGAATGAAAAGCGATCGCCAAAGCCTGAATATTTCAGACTAAGCCGAAGTGTTTATTTTTCCGGCATCATTTGCCCAGCAACGCCTGTGGTTTCTAGACTAATACTCACCGTAAAACACTTTATACAATTTAGTAACAGCACTGAGATTCAGTTGAGAAAGCCCTGTGTGGAAGTGCTGGCTTGACAGCTAAAGCATTGTTTGGAGAAGGAAATTATCGCGGTTCTCAAAAAAGTGAGGTATGCCCACGGATGCCTATGCCCTATGCCCTATGCCCTATGCCCAGTCGTACTTCATCTTTCGCTTGAAAGGCTATACACACCTATCGCGTTCATTTAACTAAAATCCATTGGGCGATGCTGAAAATGCTAGCACCCAAACCGGCGGCGATCGGGATTGTCACCACCCAAGCCGAACCAATTGACTGCAAAGTTTTCCAGCGTACCGATTTCCAACCTTTAATCAGCCCGACTCCCACAACTGCACCCACTAAAGCGTGGGATGTGGAAACCGGCAAACCCAAGCGAGATGCTAATAATACTGTGGTAGCTGTGGCTAATTCCGCGCAAAATCCGCCGCTGGGTTGCAGTTGGATGATGTTTTCCCCGACTGTAGCGATCACTTTTTGACCCCAAATGGCTAAACCGATGACGATTCCTGCGCCTCCGAGGACTAAAATCCACAGGGGAACGTTAAAATCTTCTAGGGGAAAGGAGCCTGTGCGCTGGATGTAGGCGATCGCAGCTAAAGGCGCAACGGCATTCCCTACGTCGTTGGAACCGTGTGCAAATGCCACAAAACAAGCGCTCAGCACTTGAAATCTCGCCATCTGTTGCTCGATGGAAGAGTGAGGGAGAGTGGGAGATGGGGAGAGGGGGAGAGTGGGAGATGGGGAGAATATTTCCTCTTGCTTATTCTTTCTATCTGTTACATCCCGCACATTGCTCGCTGCCGAACCTTCTTTCTCTAACTTTTTCCAGCTATTGAGGGAAAGCCCGATCGCAGCAATACTCCCGATAGCAATCGCAATATCGTGAATTGGCAGATTCCAGCCAAGTCGATCGCGCGCGAAGTCGATCGCGCCTGTCTGCACCAAAGCCACATCCACAACAGACGGCAATACAATTATCCCAAATACACTCAGCAGCGCCGCACTCAGCCAAGGTATCCACTCGCGCAGTTGAAATAAAGGATCGGGGCGATCGAGAATCCAATGCTTCACCCCACTATAAAATAGTGCAGCTAAAGCACCGCTGGCAAAAGGTGTCGCCACCCAAGTTAACGAAATCCTGCCGATAGTCGGCCAATCAACCGCATGAATTCCCGCTGCTACCCAGCTAAAACCTGCGATCGCACCTACCACCGCATGAGACGAAGAAACTGGCAAACCTAGACTGGTAGCAATTTGCAGCCACAAGCCACAAGCTGCTAGCACTGACACCATCCCGATCAAAAATACCTGCGGTTTGTCTGCGAACACTTCTGCATTCACAACTCCTGTTGCTAGAGTTTCGGAAACTCCTTGCCCGAACAGCACGGCACCAGCAAACTCTAGTATGCCTGCAACAATTATTGCTTGCCGCAGCGTGAGCGCCTTCGATCCTACCGATGTCCCCATCGAGTTCGCGACATCGTTAGCCCCCAAGTTGGCGGCGACGTACAAAGCTAGTATCGCGATCGCCCCGAGTTGCAGAAATACGACCAAGGAAGTATTTAACATAGAAGTTTTTTGAGATAAAACTGGCAGTTCGATATATGATAGGGGATTGTGAGTTTTGGAAAATTTTATGAAAGGCGCAGCAGAAATAATCCGTTCGATCGAGACGGAAGAAATAAATAGAGTCAAGGTAGAACTAAGCAAAGTTCTACCAGAAATTTACGTAGGCGACACCGTGCGCGTCGGCGTGAGAATTAAAGAGGGCGCGAAAGAACGGGTTCAACCCTACGAAGGGACTGTGATTGCCATGCGTAACGGCGGCATTAATGAAACAATCACTGTGCGCCGCGTGTTTCAAGGCGTCGGCGTGGAACGGGTGTTTTTGATTCACTCGCCCCGCATCGCTACTGTTCAAGTCATGCGCCGCGGTAAAGTCCGTAGAGCAAAACTTTACTACCTGCGCGATCGCGTCGGCAAAGCTACTCGCGTCAAACAGCGGTTCGATCGCTCCCTGTAGGAATGCACCCAGCTTCCTCTTGGAGAGACAGAAAATGGGAAATTGAAAAATTCAAAAAAAAGTTTCCCATTTCCGAGCGCACTGTGTTAAAATAGAAATCTAGAGGTTAAGCGAATTTCAGCAACCTCACCTGTGCGCTCTTAGTTCAGTTGGTAGAACGCAGGTCTCCAAAACCTGATGTCGGGGGTTCAAGTCCTCCAGGGCGCGCTGAATCACCAAAATTTTAATTCTGCCCGAAAGCGCCCGGATAATTGGCTGGAAACAGCCGAAACCGCAGACTTTCGGGTAGAATTAATTTTTGTGGGCGGTTCGCAACAAAGGCCATCAACAAATGCTCGGTGTTGCTTCTCGATCGCCTTTGAGGGCGATCGGCACATACACCGTTAGATGGGTTGAGCTTGTAAAAAAGTGCTGGCTTTGGATTTGAGATTTTGGACTTGGGCGTAAGTGGTTAGTGTCAAAAAATCAGATAGCCGCGAGCCACTCACAAAATCTAAAATCTGAAATCTAAAATCTGAAATCGGAAGGGGGATTCGATCGTGGCGAAAAAAGACGAAGCTCAAGAAACTCAAGAAATGACTGCGCCTGGGTTCGATCCTGCGGGTTTTTTTAAGGAAACTAGAGAAGAACTCGACAAAGTGGTCTGGCCGAGCCGCCAGCAGCTAATTAGCGAGTCTTTGGCCGTGCTTTTGATGGTAATCCTCTCAGCAAGCCTGATCTATTTGGTGGATAACTTCTTTAACTGGGGCGCAGGAAAGGTGTTTGGGCCATGACTTTTGCATCAGAAGAATCTGATTATTCCACAGAAACGACGGGACAGGCAGCATCGCCAGATGTGCCGGAGATTCAGGCTCGCTGGTATGCTGTTCAGGTAGCCTCAGGCTGCGAGAAGCGCGTGAAGGCAAACTTGGATCAGCGGATTCAAACTTTGGATGTTGCCGATCGTATCGTTCAAGTCGAAATTCCGCAAACTCCAGCGATCAAAGTCGGCAAAGACGGTTCCCGGCGCCAGTCAGATGAGAAAATTTTCCCCGGCTACGTACTCATCCGTATGTATATGGACGAGGATACGTGGCAGGTGATTAAAAATACCCCGAATGTAATTAATTTTGTCGGGGCAGAGCAAAAACGCCGCTACGGGCGCGGCAGGGGTCACGTCAAACCGCTACCTCTGAGTCATTCGGAAGTAGAACGGATCTTCAGAAACGCTCAGGAATCAGAACCAGTTGTCAAAGTATCGATGGCGACAGGAGACCACGTTGTGGTACTTTCCGGGCCGTTTAAGGATTTTGAAGGTGATGTGATTGAAGTTAGCCCGGAACGGAACAAGCTCAAAGTTTTACTCTCGATTTTTGGGCGCGATACGCCTGTAGAATTAGAGTTCAATCAGGTTCAGAAACAGAACTAACTAATGGCAAAGAAAGTTGTTGCAGTAATTAAGTTGGCGATTACAGCGGGAAAAGCCAACCCAGCTCCTCCTATCGGCCCAGCCTTGGGTCAGCACGGCGTCAATATTATGATGTTTTGCAAGGAGTACAATGCTAGAACCGCAGACCAAGCAGGTCTCGTGGTTCCGGTAGAAATTTCGGTTTTTGAAGACCGCAGTTTTACGTTTATTCTCAAAACCCCCCCGGCGTCGGTTTTGATTCAAAAGGCTGCTGGTATTGCTAAGGGTTCGGGTGAACCTAATCGCAAGCAAGTAGGGACAATCACACAGGCTCAGTTGCGAGAAATCGCTGAAACTAAGATGCCTGACCTTAATGCTAATGATGTTGAAGCTGCTATGAAAATTGTAGCGGGAACAGCTAAAAACATGGGCGTGGCGATCGCTGATTAAAGTCAGTTGACAGTTGACAGTTGACAGTTGACAGTTGTCAGTTGACTCCGAAAGCAGTTGGCAGTTGGCAGCAATCAATCGTCAGAATCGGAAAAATTTTAGATTGGCAACGATCGGCTGATAAGTTCAATCGAAAATCTAAAATCTAAAATCCAAAATCGCAAGTCGATTCAGGGGGAGAAGCAAAGCTTCGCTAGGAATCGCAAATGTTTTAGATTTGAAATGACCGAAACGGCTCAATTCTTAAATCTAAAATCTCACATCTCAAATCTACTAACCCCAAAAAATAACAATGGCAAAGAAAGTATCGCGAAGATTGCAAGAACTTCAAAAGAAAGTTGAAGAGAGACCTTACCTACCGCTGGAAGCTCTGCAACTTTTGAAAGAAACAGCAACCGCTAAGTTTGGCGAATCTGCTGAAGCTCACATCCGTTTGGGAATTGACCCGAAATATACTGACCAACAGTTGCGGACAACTGTATCGCTGCCAAAAGGAACTGGTCAAGTAGTCAGAATTGCGGTGATTGCTAAGGGCGAAAAAGTTAAAGAAGCTCTGAATGCCGGCGCAGATATTGCTGGTTCTGAAGAGTTGATCGAGGAAATTCAAAAGGGCATGATGGACTTCGATTGTCTGATTGCTACTCCAGATGTGATGCCGTTGGTGGCAAAATTGGGTCGGTTGTTGGGCCCGCGCGGCTTGATGCCTTCTCCAAAAGGCGGCACAGTGACGACTGACATTGCTCGGGCGATCGACGAATTCAAAGGTGGTAAACTAGAATTCCGTGCCGATCGCACAGGCATCGTTCATGTTATGTTTGGCAAGGCAGCTTTCTCAGCGGAAGATTTGCTGGTCAACCTTCATGCTTTGCAAGAAACTGTTGACCGCAACCGTCCTTCTGGTGCGAAAGGTCGCTACTGGCGCAGTTTGTACGTATCCGCAACTATGGGCCCATCGATCGAAGTCGATATCAGTGCTCTGCGCGATACCAAACTTGATGCTGCTTAGCAAGAATTAAGCCGAAGGCAGAAAGTAAAAGACAGCTTCGGCTGTCTGTGTAAATCTCTCACGAGATTTGCTGCATACCCTTGCTAATGTCTGCCGGATGGTGATAGCCTAATCAAAAATCAATAAGCTGAAGACCGCAGGTGCCGAGTGCTTAATTTCCTGCCGAGGCTGAAGAAATAAAAACTCAAGAAAATCAATTAAAAAGTTCTATCTTTTAATTCCTAATTCTTAATTTTTAATTCTCTGCCCCGGCTATAAGGTTGGGGTTTTTGATTGGCAGTTTGAGATCCTAAAAGGAGGTGAAATTAGTATGGGCAAAAGTTTAGCAGTAAAAAATGAGATTATTGCAGACCTCAAGCAAACCTTGAGCGAATCTCAACTGGTAATCGCGATCGACTACAAAGGCTTAACTGTTGCTGAAATCACAGATTTGCGGCGGCGTTTGCGTCCCAAAGGCAGCAGTTGCCAAGTGGCAAAAAACACGCTAATGCGAATTGCTGTTGAAGGCAATGAAACATGGCAGCCGATACAGGAATTGCTGACAGGTACGTCGGCATTTATGTTCGTGCAAGAAGATATTGGCGGCGCGATTAAGGCTTACCAAGAATTCCAAAAAGCTTCCAAGAAGACTGAAGTTCGCGGCGGCGTGATGGAAGGACGGGTGCTGAAACAAGATGATGTTAAGGCATTAGCGGATCTGCCGTCGAAGGAACAACTCATGGCTCAAATTGCTGGCGCTATCAACGGTGTCGCAACCAAGTTGGCTGTGGGTATCAATCAAGTTCCTACTTCGATCGCACGCGGTCTCAAAGCTTATGCTGAAAAAGACGGCGATGCAGCAGAAGCACCAGCAGAAGCAGAAGCACCAGCAGAAGCAGAAAGCGTATCTGCTTAGATAGTTTTGAGTTTTGAATTGTGAGTTTTGAATTGAGAAATCTCGAACTAGAAAATCACAACTGACAACTGACAACTGACAACTGACAATTAATCAAATCGAACTAGGAGTTCAAAAAATGTCTACTGCAACCGACGAAATCTTAGAAAAACTGAAGACTCTGAGCTTGCTCGAAGCTTCTGAATTGGTCAAGCAAATTGAAGAAGCTTTTGGCGTTAGCGCTGCTGCTCCTGTAGGCGGCATGATGATGATGGGCGGCCCTGCTGCTGCTGCTGAAGAAGTAGAAGTACAAACTGAGTTTACTGTCATGTTGGAAGAAGTTCCTGCTGACAAGAAAATCGCAATTCTGAAGGAAGTCCGCGCAATTACCGGTTTGGGTCTGAAGGAAGCGAAAGACTTGGTAGAAGCCGCACCTAAGGCAGTTAAGGAAGCTATTGCTAAGGAAGCTGCTGAAGAATTGAAGAAGCAGCTTGAAGCTGTGGGCGCAAAGATTTCTATCAAGTAGTCATAGAGTCTAGAAAACTCGGCGGTTGAAACCGCGTCTATACAGACAAAACCCGCCTCCGCGGGTTCAAGATTCGGCGGTTTGAACCGCCGTCTTTTTCTTGAGTCCGCGGAGGCGGACATTGTTTTTGTAGACGCGGTTTCAACCGCCCTCTGATCTGATCTTCGTTCGTGTAGACGCGGTTTCAACCGCCCTCTGATCTGCGATCAAAACTCCGCCTCCATCTGCCGCACGACAGTTAAAGCAGAATAGGAAACACCGGCAGTTCCTTCTCCGGGATGGGTGGAGTCGCCGACTAACCAGAGGTTTTTAATTGGCGTGCGGTTGGCAAATCCGAAAGGGCCGAAGGTTGGTATTCGCTGGCCGATGCCGCCGACAACGCCTTTATCTCTCGCTGTGTAGCGGGCAAAGGTGCAAGGTGTTGCTGATTCTTGATGTACAATTTTTTCGGGTGTCAAATTGAAATATTCGCTCAAACGGGCGATCGCACCTTCAGCGTATTTTTGCTTCAATCCTTCATAATCAGCGGAATTCCACCACATTCGAGTATCAGTAAAAGACGAAGCGATAATTGTCGCCATTCCCTGCGGTGCTCGGCCATCGCCCGCATGACTGACGGAAACAAATAACGAATTATTCTCACCAATCTCGCCGTCGTAGTCGTAGAGAAACTGAAGATGCGGCGGACAATTTGCCGGAATTGCGCTTTCATGCACTCCCAAATATATCACAAATGCGCCGGATGCGGGCGGCAATTTATCAACTCGATGTTTGTAGCCTGCCATTTGATTTGGCAGTTGGTTTGTGGTCTCGGAATTATCTGTTAAAGTTTCTAAAACAGGCTCGCTTGACATCAATTTAACTAGATTTTGCGCGGTGACGTTGGCAACAATGCGATCGCAAATTTCTGTCCAAACTTCGCCTGTTTTTTGATTGCGAATCACTGTGCCGGTGGCTTGGCCGTTAGTGGTGACAATACTTTCGACTGTATGCCGCAACAGCACTTTGCCGCCGTAAAGCTCGATCGCACTTACCAGGCGATCGCTCAACACCTGCATACTTCCTTGTAAATGATACAATCCCTGCGGCTCTTGGGAAACTCCTAAAGCCGTCGCCGCGTACAGCAGCGCCGTTTCTTCGGTATCAACTTGGGAATACAATTTTAACTGCAAATCCAGAAAAGTTCTCAAGCGCAAATTGTCGCCCAAACCGCACAAGCGCAAAGCATCTCCCACCGTCATAAAAGTGAAAGGCAAAGTAATTAAAGTATCGGGGCGAACTGCTTGAATTAATTGCCAGAAATCCCAGAAGTTTCTGGGCGGTAAAACTGGATCGCGCCCTTGAAATTTCCAGCTAGCTTGGAACAATGTAGATAATAATTGCCAAAAAGGTTCGCTTCCGGGGAATTGTTTTTGTCTTTCTGACTGCCATTTTTGCGGATCTCGCCACACGCTAATCGGTGTCGTTTCTCCCGGCAAAAATACCGCACAAGCGGGATCGCAGGGTGTGGCGGGGGGAAGTTCGATGTTTAATTCTGAGAAAATTCGGTGGTGAATGCCTCCGGGTTCCAATCCTGCAACCTGCGTGGCGCCGACATCGAAGGTAAAGCCTTTGCGTTTGAAGGTGGAAGCGCATCCTCCGGGGACGATCGCCTGATCTAATACTAATACTTTGTATCCTCTATGGGCGAGCAAGGCTGCTGCTGTCAGCCCGCCGATGCCGGCCCCAATTACTGTGACGCGGCCCTTGCTGTCTGTTGCACTGGATTTGCTTTGAGGCGTGCGATCGGTCATCATAATTTATTTATTGTAATATTTCTTAATATTATGGTCATATTTGGCCATAAAAAGCTCTTGTAGCGACAGGTTCAAATCTATCGCTACAAGAGGAAGGAGGCCGAGTTTAGAGGACGTTTTAGGGGTAAAGTGCTCCGGGCGCACCCGAAACGTTAGACTGTGGCGTGCTGATGAGAAAATCAGGGACGGCGCCACTTGTTGAGATAAGCTTCGCCAATCCCAGCCACAGCTTGCATTTGAACTAGCTGTTCCCGTAAAGCTTTGATTGTTTTTAGCTGTTCTTGAGACTCTTGCTGCAAAGCCTCGTAATTTAGCTGTTTCGCAGCACTTTGGCTTAATTGATCTTTTAGAGAGTGGAACTCGGTGAGTTGAACTTGCAAGTTGCCGATCGCACTTGACTTTTCTGCTAACTCCTGCTGCAAAGCTTCGTAACTTGACTTCGATACAGTTTCCTGCAATTGGCTTTCGAGATTTTGCTTTTCGGTAGCGAATTGCTGCTGTAAAGATGCGATCGCACTTTCTTTTTCGCCCAATTGATGCTGCAAAGATTCCAAATCGCTAGATTTGGAGGCTAGTTGCTGCTGCAATTCGTTAGCCCAATGTTCTTTTTCGCCCAATTGATGCTGCAAAGATTCCAAATCGCTCGACTTGGAGGCTAGTTGC
>NZ_JAEQDD010000070.1:12255-37770 GCF_020737885.1 Microcoleus sp. PH2017_34_RAT_O_A
GCTCGACTTGGAGGCTAGTTGCTGCTGCAATTCGTTAGCCCAATGTTCTTTTTCGCCCAATTGATGCTGCAAAGATTCGTAACTTGACTTCGATACAGTTTCCTGCAATTGAGCTTCGAGAGTTTGCTTGTCAGCTAATTGCTGCTGCAATTCGGCGATCGCACTTTCGCGTTCGCTCAACTGCTGCTGTAAAGATTCGTAACTTGACTTCGATACAGTTTCCTGCAATTGACCTTCGAGATTTTGCTTGTCAGCTAATTGCTGCTGCAATTCGGCGATCGCACTTTCGCCTTCGCTCAACTGCTGCTGTAAAGATTCGTAACTTGCTTCCAGGGGATTTGACTGTACGCTTACCGAGTCCAATAGGGTTTCTGCCGTTATAGCGTCATTAATGTCGCTTTCTTCGGCTGTTTCCCCTTCCAACTCAGCGGTATCGACCGCAGTTTCTTCACCTTTTTTCCAAGTGACACTAACTTGACTCTTGTCTTTAGAAATATCCAGAGCGCCTTTTGCCAAGCGTTCTAGGAGTTCTGACCTTGATATTCCCAGCTTTCGAGCGATCGCGTTCAATCGATCGGCACTAGAAGGAGTCAGCGAAAGTCCGACTTTGACTTTGCTTTCTGGATTTGAACTAACTACATTGCGATTTTTTTTGACCATTGGCATTTTCCTCATGCCAACCTACACTTATTAGTATAGTGGCTGAAGTTTCTATTAAAATCAATTTTTGTTACATACCAATTGTGGCAGCTTCTGTTCCCAATCTAACAAAAATTCGTGAATATACTCGCTTAGTCGATTCCTCGCCGCAGAACCGCTTCAACATTCCCCGGCCCGGTTTTTTTTCGGCACGATACCGCAGATAGCACAGTTGAGCTTGTAAAATACTATCTAAATTTGAGCTACCTGTCACGGGTTGGGCGCGATCGACCAAATCCAACTCAGCAGCCAGATAGTCTTTCAAGGTTACGAAAACGCCAGTCTTCACAACTTCCGTTGTTTCCTAAGGGCGACTCCACAGCAACGCCGACGCGGGAAAAACTGCTGGGCTTCCTCGGTCAAATCGCCACCCCAAGAGAGGTACGGTTGATGAGCTTGTAAAAATTGTGCGATCGACCGATTTAGTTAAGTTTGAGTAAGTTTTACAAAGCAGGCTGCACATCAAGAACAATCAAATGGCTGCGGGGGATCGTTCTAAAATTATCGCATTAATCGATCGGCAGTGCGATCGCAAATTGAGCCCCCTCACCCAACACCGAAGAGCAAGTCAAACTACCGCCGTGTATTTCTTCCACTATCTGGCGACTAATCGACAAACCCAACCCCGTCCCTTCCCCGACTAATTTTGTAGTGAACAAATGGTCAAAAATGTGTGATTTTACATCATCTGAAATACCCTTACCATTATCTTTAATTTTTATTACCACTCTTTCTCTGTCTTGAGTTAATTCTGTAGTAATAATAATTGTATTACAAGCCACTGCAATTTCCGCAAAATTGCGTCCGTAACTGCACTCATTCACAGCATCGATCGCATTTGAAATCACATTCATAAATACCTGATTTAGTTGTCCCAAATAGCATTTTATCGGGGGAATCTCTCCATATTTTTTGATAACTTGAATTTCGGGACGAGTATCTTGAGCTTTCAGGCGGTGCTGCAAAATCATCAGCGTGCTGTCAATCCCATCGCAGATGTTAGCCGAGACTTTCACAGCCGTATCGGCGCGGGAGAAGGTTCGCAGGGAAGTGCTGATGTTGCGAAGGCGATCGCATCCCACTTCCATTGACGATAACATCTTTGCTGTATCTTTCAACACATATTCTAAATCAATATCTGCGGCGTGGATTTCAATATCTTTACCCGGATTTGGACATTCTTGCTGATAAAGCCGCAAGTGGCGAAAGATATCTTTGATCGCCAAATTTAACTCCTTGATATTGCCATAAATAAAACCCACTGGATTGTTGATTTCGTGAGCGACACCAGCGACTAAATTGCCCAAAGCCGACATTTTTTCGCTCTGAATTAACTGAAGCTGCGATTGCTTAACTTGTATCAAAGCAGCAGTTAGTTCCGCCGTGCGATCGGCTACTCGCTGTTCTAATTCTTTATTGAGATTGCGAAGTTTTATGTGAGTGTTGACACGCGCCAATACCTCCATTTCTTCAAAAGGTTTAGTGATATAATCAACCGCACCGAGTTGAAATCCTTTAATCTTATCTGCTGTATCCGACAAAGCCGTCATAAACATCACAGGAATGTCCTTGGTAGCCTCGGATGCTTTGAGGCGGCGGCAGGTTTCAAACCCGTTAATTCCCGGCATCATCACATCCAGTAAAATTAAACTCGGCAGCGTATACTGAACTTGCTTGAGAGCTCGTTCGCCGTCAATCGCGATCGCAACTTCATAACCCGCATCCGTCAACGCCTCGGAGATGACATCCAGATTGGCGGGCGTATCATCTACCACTAAAATTAACTCAGCTTCTGACATAAATATTTTCTCCTGTTAGTTGATATGCTGGTTGAGAAAATCTTCAATTTTGTCCGATTGAAAGCTCTTTGCCAATTGCAGAATTGGCTGCATAAATTGAGTATAACTCTTGTCGAGTTGTTCGATGCGCTTAACTTCTTCAGTAAGTTTTTTCAAGCGACCCTGCTGGGCTAATTTCAGCAACAAAGCTAATTCTTCCGGTGCAGGAATTGTCATGGCTAAAGTTGCCTGAGGTGAATTAAATATAGGTTTTGGTGCTAATTGTTCGCCAGCAGATTCAATTGAGGCTGTCTCCTGATACTTCCATTCAATTTGCAAATGCTTTTGCACGATCGAAAATAATTCCTCAATTTGCACCGGCTTCGGCAGAAAATCATCGCCCCCAGCATCCAAACTTTTTTGGATGTCCATTTCATAGACAGAAGCAGACGAGACGACAGCAGGCACGTTTTTTAATGCTTCTGAACTCCGCAACAGCCGCAGCATTTCAAAGCCGTCCATCACAGGCATCCACAAATCAGCGATGATTAAATCCGGTTTTATTTGAGCTGCTTTTGCTAAGCCATCCTCGCCATTTTCAGCTTCGACTACTGCAAAACCAATTGGTTCCAGGAGGCAAACAATCACGGAACGGTTCTGCCAGTTGTCATCGACGATCAGAATTGTTTTCTGAGTTCCATGATAGCCCACAATCTTCTTCCCAGTAGCGGCTGCGGCTGCATTTGCCCAGTCAGCAGCTAAGGGAAAATTGACAGTAAAAGCGAAGGTGCTGCCGCTGCCAAAATCACTATAAACTTCAATTTTACTGTTCATTAAATTGACAATCTCGGTGCTAATTGCCAGTCCGAGTCCGGTGCCTTCTGTTTTGCGGTTGCTATCTCCTACTTGCTCAAAAGGTGTAAATATTTTTGACAGAGAATCGGGAGTCATGCCGACGCCTGTATCTTCTATTTGGAAGCGAATCAGTCGATGTTGAATTTGGGATTTGGGATTTTCGATTGCAGATTCCGCAGGTGATAAAAACTCGGGTTTTATTACTTCTATCTTGAAAGTTACGCTGCCTTTATCTGTAAATTTGACGGCATTTCCCAGTAAATTAATTAACACCTGACGCAAGCGTTTTTCATCGGCTTCTATGCCTTGGGGAAGTTCAGCATCTGGGAGATAAATCAAATCAATTTGTTTTTGTTCGGTGCGGATGCGAACAATCTCAACAATGCTTTGCAAGAAAGAGGGAAAATGAAAAACTTTCGGATGCAAATCTAATTTGCCTGCTTCAATTTTGGAGAGATCGAGAATATCATTAATCAGTGTCAAAAGATGGGAGCCACACTGGTAAATAATGTTCACGCCATTACGCTCTTTTTCTCCCCAAGATTGGGAACGGTTCATGATTTGAGCGTAGCCCAAAATCCCGTTGAGGGGAGTGCGGAGTTCGTGGCTCATATTGGCGAGAAAGTCGCTTTTCGATTGGTTGGCCGCGTCAGCCACTTCTTTGGCTTCTTGTAGTTGAGCTGTGCGTTCTTCTACTCGCTGTTCTAACTCATTATTCAGTTTTTTGAGCTTGGCTGCTGCTTGTTTATTTTCGTTAATTACCGCAGATAAAACAAAGGTGGTAACGGCTACAACACCGATAAAAGATTGCAGCAGAAACAGCGATTCGTTGAGGGAAGATCTGACAAAGGAACCCAAACCGTGGGATGTTCCAAAAACTGCGATCGCCGAAACAATCACCACCAGCAAAGTCGATTCCCGCGATGTGAATCGAAATGCCGACCAAATCAGCAGCGGAATCATCATGTATTCGAGGGGATACTGTTGCCAAAAGGCGATTTTGCTGATGACAACCAGCAACAGTAGCAAAAGTCCAAATTCTGCAATCTGCGGAGGCCGGAGTTTTTCGGACTGCCTGGGTTGCTGAGCCCAGGTCAAAATTGCTGGCGTCACAATCAGCGTACCAGCAATGATTGAGGTAAACCAACTCCGCCAAACTTCTGGGTAAGCACTCCAGGGGCTCATGCCTTGCACGCACAGTACGGTAGCCGCGAGAGTGCTGTTGACGATAGGGCTGGGTAATTGCAGCACAAAAAATCTGAAAACATCCTGGGATCTATCTAGTAAATTTCGGTATTTTACGAAGCGATTAATTAGAAAACTTGCTACTAGCAGATCGACGATATTCCCAAAAGCAGTTAAACTACTTACCAGCAAGTCTTGTGGGAAAAACATCATATATTTTACCATCAAATCGCTGATAAATAGAACAGGTAAAATCCGCCAATCCAGCAGGAGGAAAGCTGCCAAAAAAAGACCTGCTGACGGCCAAATTGCTACTGTTCCATTCTCGGATGAGATTAATAGGTATATTTTGCAAAGACCGAAGTGTATCGCAGGAATTATTAATGATGCTATGAGTATATTTTTATCCTGCACAAATTGAAACTTGCTCTTGGGTGTCTTTTTTTGTTGTCGCTGTCCTAGTAATTTTTGCATTAAAGTCAAAATTTAAACAATATTCAATTAAGCTAGTCCAGATTTATGTTGATTGGCAGTGATGCCGATCGCAATTATCGTACAATTCTAATCAGCCATCTTTCTGTCATTAGCGACTACCCATTTGTGTATGACTCTACAATTAAGCGAAAAAGCCAAAGAATTAATCCCGAAAGCCCGAATAGTCAGCTTAGCAGCCTGGGAAAATTCGCACTCTCGCGCCGAAATCTAACTCATTCAGGCTGCTGACGATGCAGGCCGTTATCTCGCCGATGAAGATTTGTAACAATTTCACTCATCCGAACCAACATCTGTTGATGCTACCAAGTTCCTGCGCGGCTGTTTGCAACCCTAATTTTCCCGCGCGTAAAACCCTAAATGATTGGAAATTGGACGCTGCTGCATGGGAATTTTGTTCTGAATCGGAGCATTCAACAGTTTTGCTCCTGAGGGCGATGCTACTGCCAAAGTTACCGATCCGCCGCCATCCAAATTTAGGACTGTATCGGCTCCTAACTGCATCGAAATCTCTGTTATTTCGCTCAACTTCAGCCCTTCACTGTACATCCTCTGCTTGCCGTCTGCGAGAATGAACCACAATTTTTCGCCTGTTTTATCGATCGCCACAACTGTTCGCGGATAAGGTTTATCATCCTTGCTTTT
The DNA here is from genome assembly GCF_020737885.1 of Microcoleus sp. PH2017_34_RAT_O_A. Classification (NCBI taxonomy): domain Bacteria; kingdom Bacillati; phylum Cyanobacteriota; class Cyanophyceae; order Oscillatoriales; family Microcoleaceae; genus Microcoleus; species Microcoleus sp. PH2017_34_RAT_O_A. The sequence continues at coordinate 17,910 of NZ_JAEQDD010000070.1, forward strand.
TTCCGGGCTTTGTGCTAGGGCTTTGCCATTTTTCACCAGTACAGTATCTCCCGCAACTCCATAGGCTGTTCCCTGAGGACAAGTGCCGTTTTCGATTATTTGGGCGCGGTTGTTGGTGTCAAAACAAAGGGCGGGAAAGTGTGATTCTGGTTGAGAGTAAGCTTGGCCTTTGGAAATGGCGTGTCCGACGTTATTTACTCGATCGCCACTGCGGGGATAATAATTCCAAGGTGCTTCCTCAACGCAGGGATAAAAGAAATTGGCGTTGACTGCTAATTGCAATTTAAATTCTTTGAGGAATTCAGTAGCGATGCGGGCGTTGGTTTCGGTTAAATCGGGTGTGGCGGTTCCGGGTGTGACAAAAATTCCAATTCCTGGCGCTTTGAGGTCGATGCTAACAGTGTGAATGATGGCGGGACGCGGATTTGAGCGAAATTCCCGTCGGTAGGCGATTCCTTGAAATAGCGATCGCACTTCGTTTGTTTGTGCTGGACGCGAAAAGTAGGGAATGTTATAGATTAGTATTGGTGCGAGCAAGATTCCGAAACCGATAATATGAGAGATTTGTTTGATTTTGAGCGGATTGGTTAGTTTCATTTTGTGACGGAGATTTTTTAACGAACCGCGAAGACGCAAAGGATGCGAAGGAAGATAAGGATCGCAAATTAAATAATTTACACTCTTGAAAGTGGGATGGGCGTCCCGCCCGTCTTTCCGGGACGGGACGCCCATCCCACGAACCATCCAATTGTAAGTTATTTAATTCTCATTCCTAAGAGAGGGAAGAGTAGGGAAGTATGAATTATTCGGATGTCAATAATTTTAGCAATCAAGTTTTGTGTAATCGATCGTTCCGGGGACAAGTTCTTAACGGTGCTGATTTCGGGGGTGCGGATGTTCGTGGCTGCAATTTCAGAAATGCTCAGTTGGAAGGGGCGAATTTTATTGGTGCCAAAATCGGGCTTTCGGGGCGACAGTTTGCTGTTTTGAGTGCTGGGGCGATCGCGATTTGTGTGATTGTGGGCGATGTTCTGACTAGACTGATTTTGGGAACCCAAGGACAGGTACCGGGTTCTCGCAGTTGGCCTTTTGTGCTGTTGCTGTACGGGGTTTTGGGCGCTGCTGGTATCGCTGGGGCGATCGCCCGCACACAGCCACCAACGTCAAAAGTGGGTAGATTGGCGGGAACAATTTCTGCTATTCTATCAGGGGCTTTGTTGGGATTTTTCTATGCTGGGACTGCAACTAAGAATAATTCTCAGGCTGCTCTTGCTGGAATGGCGATCGGCGGTGTGTTAATGTTTTTTGTGAGTTCCCGGATGCGGCATCAATTTGCTAAAATTGCGATCGTAGCTGCCCGAAGTGTTGCAACTTACGGAGGAGCTTTTTTGTTTTCTGCAACGGCTAGCGCTTTTCTGAGCACTCAGAAACTGTTTTTGGGTACGTGTTTCGCCTTGCTGCCGCTGCTGTATTTTTGGTTTTCCTTTGTCTCTTTCTCTGCTATTGTTCGAGAGATTGCAAATGCTGAGGGTACTTCGTTTACAGGGGCAAATCTCAGCGGTGCTAAGTTCGATCGCACTGATATTTTGCACTAATTTTAGCACCGGGCTAGAAGCCAGTTCCACAGCTATTTTATTTTAGTTATAGCCTTTCTCAAAAAGATGAGGTATGTAGTTGGGCTTGGGCCCAATACGTTTAGTGGTTATATAAGCTGTCAGTCATACCTCATCTATCTGAGAAGGGCTATAGCAACGGGCTAGAAGCCCGTTCCACAGCTATTTTATTTTAGTTAGCAACGGGCTAGAAGCCCGTTCCACAAATACTTGATTTTAGTTAGCAACGGGCTAGAAGCCCGTTCCACAAATACTTAACTTGCTGGCGGGGAGGGCTTGTAGCTTGCACCTAAAATACTCAAATAGATTCTGATTTACACTCAGAAATATAAAAGCAATCGCCCCAGGCTTTTATCAAAAAAACTCAGGGGCGATCGAATTGAAATATTTATCTCATACAAGAGATTTTTTGCAAGCTGTTTTTTTTGCCTGAACAGCTTGTGTAACGGAGAGGGAGGGATTCGAACCCTCGTTAAGTTGCCCTAAACACACTTTCCAGGCGTGCGCCTTCAACCGCTCGGCCACCTCTCCAGGGCTAAATGAATTCATTCAGCCACAGCTAAACTATCTTAGCAGAACAAATCTGATTTGGGAAGGGGTAACGGCATAAATTTGTTGTTTAATGTGGGTAGGGTGTCAAACGGGCGAGTAAAATTATCCTATCCTATGTCTCAAACGCATTCATATCAAGGATTTTGTCCCCCAAGTCCAATCTAAAATCTAAAATCTAAAATCCCTGTTAGGAACCTCAGCCGCGACGGCATGAGGCTTGGAAGAGAAATCAAACAAGCCGTTCTGACCAGCCTAAGTCTTAACTGACTACGTTTTTTGAGCCACGACACCTCGAGATGCGAAGCTAGTCTCTTGCTCTGTCGCTAGTGGTTAAACAGTTTTAAGGTCACTGAAACAGTGCCACTAGCCGAACAAGCTCTAAAAACATTGGCGAAGCTAACATTACCCCGAAAGGGAGGCTCAATTGAGCGAATTACTATGCGTACAGGATTGGAAAATTTGAAGCGGTAATTGTCCCGCCCAAAGTGCAATACAAAAGTACACCAAGTCAACCAATCCCAAGGCGATAGTAAATTCAAAAACGCAAAGCCGTCCTTTTAGGACGGGGTTTCTACCCATAATTTTGATGACTCGCTCCTACACAATTAAAATTCATAACAGACAAACGGGCGATCGCCACACTGTGCGAGTACCCGAAGACAGGTACATCCTGCAAAGTGCTGAAAATCAAGGCGTGGAATTGCCGTTTTCGTGCCGTAACGGCGCTTGTACAGCCTGTGCGGTGCGCGTCAAGTCGGGACAACTGCACCAGCCTGAAGCAATGGGACTTTCTGTGGAACTGCAAAAAGAGGGTTATGCGCTGCTGTGCGTCTGCTATCCGCGTTCCAATATTGAGGTAGAGACGCAAGACGAAGATGAAGTGTACGAATTGCAATTCGGCCGCTATTTCGGTAAGGGTAAAGTGAAAGTCGGTTTGCCGTTGGATGAAGAATGAGAGCAAATTTGGTAAGCTGTTGCGCCTTTGAATTGCTTGTTGGGGGCGGGCTAGAAGCCCACCCCACAAAAGAGTTTAATTGATTTTTGATACACAATTTAAATGCAAAATAGCTTCCCAATTCCCAATTCCCCATTCCCAATTCCCAATTCCCAATGCCCCATTCCCCATTCCCTATTCCCAATGCTGCTTTATCGGTTATTTGCGATCGCCCTTTGCGTGTTGTTAGCTAGCTGCGAAAAACCAGAAATGCCCCAAGGTACGATCGCCAAAGTAGAAAGGGCTATCAGCGGCCAAACAATCGAAGTTATCAGTACAGCCGACAAAATTGCCTTATTAGAGCAAATCAGGCTGATTGGGATTGATGCACCCGATTTAAAACAGCAGCCTTGGGGAGAAGCAGCGAAACAAAGATTAGAACAGCTAATTGGGGGGAAAGAGGTATTGCTAGAATCGGACATCGAACAGAAAGACCAGTTCGATCGCAAATTAGCCTATTTGTGGCAAGATAAAATTTTGCTCAACGAACTGCTAGTCAAAGAAGGTTATGTTTTGGCCTCGGTGCGATCGCGCAATACCAAATATCAACAGCGACTCGCCAACGCTCAAGAATGGGCGAGAGTCATGGGTAAAGGCCTGTGGAATCCAGAACGAGCTTTGCGCCAAACTCCCGCAGAATTCCGACAACAAAATCAGAAATAGTCAGTTGACAGTTGGCAGTTGGCAGTTGACAGTTGGCAGTTGACAGTTGACAGTTGGCAGTTGGCAGTTGACAGTTGACAGTTGACAGTTGACAGTTGACAGGGGAGCATCTCTGTTTTGATTTTATAGTGCGAGCGTCCCCGCTCGCGTATTGTACAATACGCGAGCGGGGACGCTCGCACTGTCAATAAATTGCTTTTTTGCAAAAGTGAGATGCTCTCGTTGGCAATCATTGGAAGCAATTACCAATTCCCTGTTTTGCCCATTCCCAATTCGCAATTCGCAATTCGCAATTCCCAATTCGCAATTCGCAATTCGCAATTCGCAATTCGCAATTCGCAATTCCCAATTCCCAATTCCCAATTCGCAATTCCCAATTCGCAATTCCCAATTCGCAATTCGCAATTCCCAATTCGCAATTCCCAATTCGCAATTCCCAATTCCCAATTCCCAATTCCCAATTCCCAATGATAGACAATCAACTCCAAAACTACTTAGAAATAGCCACCGAAGCAGCCCTCGCCGCTGGTTCCGTACTGCAATCTTTCTGCGGCAAATTAGAAAATGTTCAAGAAAAAGGCCGATCGGGCGATTTAGTCACAGAAGCCGACAAAGCCTCTGAAGCCGTCATCTTAGAAATTCTGGGTCGCTTCGTACCCGAACACGCCATCCTCGCTGAAGAATCGGGCAAATTAGGGGATGCAACTAGCAAATACCTGTGGGCGATCGACCCTTTGGACGGTACAACTAATTACGCTCACCAATATCCTTTTTACGCTGTGTCGATCGGACTTTTAATCGACGGCATACCACAAATTGGCGTAATTTACGACCCTTTACATAACGAATTGTTTCGAGCTGGTAAAGGATTGGGCGCAACTTGCAACCGTAAGCCGATCGCAGTTTCGCAAAGTTTAGAATTGAGAACCAGCTTGCTAGTGACTGGCTTTGCATACGATCGGCGCGAAACAGCAGACAATAACTATGCCGAATTCTGTCACCTCACCCACCTCACCCAAGGCGTGCGGCGCAGCGGTTCCGCAGCCCTAGACCTCGCACATACAGCCTGCGGGCGATTGGACGGATACTGGGAACGGGGACTCTCCCCTTGGGATGTAGCAGCCGGTGTACTCATCGTTTCTGAAGCCGGAGGTCAAGTTACAGCCTATGACGGCGGTGCCTTTGAGATGAGCTCGGGTCGGGTTTTGGCGACAAACGGCAAAATACACGCCGAACTCAGCGGTGCATTGCTTTCAGTTCCGCCCTTATCTTCCTGGAGGTAGCGCTTCGACAGCAAGGACTCAGGGATAGTACGGGGGTCACAACCCCTGAAGTCAAGCTACATTAAAGAATAGTCAAAAGTCAGGAAAGCGAGAGTAAAAGTTATGTCTTTTGAAATGACAAAAGGGCTGTTCAAGTACGACTTTACAGATCAGCACGCAATTTTGGGAATTCCCCTAGACGCAGAGTTTAACGACATCCGCAAGCGCTACATGAAAATCGCCCGCCGCTTGCATTCGGATACTTGCTCTTTTGAAGACCAAGCGGATAAAGAGTGGGCCAACCAATTTTTGTCAAAAGTGGTCAATCCCGCCTACAACAAATTCTCTAAGGAAAGCGATCGCAAAGAATACAACCTGCTATTAGCAGCTATCGCCAAGCGCGTTGCTAAAGAACAAGCAAAAATGCAAGTCGAAAGCGCAGCAGCCAAAGAGTTAGCTACCGCTAAAGATTTGGAAGAAGCTTATAAAACAGCAGTTGGCAAACTCGCTCTCAAGCAGTACGAGTCGGTTCAAGAAACCCAAGATGCGATCGATCAAATTAGCGAACTGAACATGGTTTACCTGCTGCGAAAAGAGCGCCTTGGCGGTGTGGTTTCTGCCGGTTCACCCCCAAAAGCCACAAACCAAACTGCAACAGCAACCCCAGCAGCAGCAACTCCCGCCGCAACTCCTGCGACTGCAACTCCTGCCGCCGCACCGCCACCCAGAGTCCCAGCATTCAAAGACTCGCTGGCCGATCAATCTTGCATCCGAGCCCAAGGATTCATGGACAGCAAAAATTATGCCAAAGCAACTTTGGAGTTGAAAGAAGCCCTGAAGCGCGAACCGAAACACAGCAAAGCTCACGGTTTGTTAGCAATGTGTTACTTTCAACAAAATCAAGCCACAATGGCAAAACTTGAGGTGCAAAAAGCTTTGGCATCAAATCCTGAAGAACCGACGGCTTTGGAGGTTAAGAAAAAGCTGGAACAAGCTTCCGCAAAGGATAAAAAAAGTGAGGGGAAACCGGGATTTTTTGCAAGTTTGTTTGGCGGGAAGAAAAAATGATAAGTTGTCAGTTGTCAGTTGTCAGTTGTTCAGTTGTCTGTTTTGAATCATCGTTGAAAAGATAATACGGCGGTTTCAAGCGCCCGGTCTTCCGATCCCAAGCGTATTGTTGATACTTTAATTTGTTAAAGTCGAATGTTAGGGTGGCGGCGTTCGACTTTAACAAGGTGTCTTAAAGGCAAGCTTCTAAGTCCAATCAAATACGATTTTCAATTAAAGAATGGGGAATAATTGACTGGTGAGAGTTGGGAACTTGCCTGAAGTGGCATTCTTTTGTGAAATTGGTATAGAATCTAAGGTCTAAAATCTAAAATTGATATGGTTCACCAACCCCCATCGGGTGCAAGAGATTTATTGCCCCTTGACGTTGCTCAAAAAATTGCGATCGAACGGCGCTTGCAGCAGGTGTTTCACCGCTGGGGCTATCACCGGATTATTACTTCTACTCTAGAGAGGCTGGAGACGTTGATGGCTGGGGGCGCGATCGACCGATCGACCTTAATTCAACTCCAAGACGCTGAAGATGGAGAACTCGGCTTGCGGCCAGAATTGACAGCATCCATCGCCCGCGCGGCTGCAATGCGGATGTCCGGGACAAATTGGCAGCCCCAGCGCCTCTACTACAACGCCAATGTCTTCCGCAAAGGCCCGGATACGGGTTCAGGCGGGCAACAGGAGTTCTATCAAGCGGGGGTAGAACTGCTGGGCGCGGGCGGGAGCGTTGCGGATGCGGAAGTGCTGCTGCTGCTGTCTGAGTGCTTGCAAAACTTAGAAATTGATGACTGGCATTTGGTGCTGGGAGAAGCGGGCTTAACTGCAACTTTGCTAGAACCGTTTGGGCCAAACGTGCGCCAAAAAGTGCGCGGCGCGATCGCCAATCTCGATCGCATAGCTTTGGAAACTTTGCCGCTGTCGGACGAATTGCGAGAAAGAGCTCTGCTGTTGTTTGACTTGCGCGGCAAGCCAGAAGAGGTATTGGAGATTGTGGCGAAGCTGGATTTAGATGTGCCGCAGCAAGCAGCATTAAATGAACTCAAAAGTGCGATCGAACTGCTGGAAAAATGTCAAGCAAAAATCCCCAATCTGAAATCTCACATCCACCTCGATTTGAGTTTAATTCAAACCTTTGACTATTACACTGGAATAGTGTTTGAAGTTGTCAGCAGCAGCAAAAGCGGACAGCGAGTATTAGGACAAGGCGGACGGTACGACCAACTGCTAGGACTGTTCGACCCCCAAGGGCAAAATTCCCCCGGCATCGGGTTTTGTCTGAATATTGAAGATTTGCACCAAGTTTTGTTGACAGAGGGTCAATTGCCCACAGAAACAGCAGCTAGCGAATGGTTGGTAGTGCCTCAAACACCGGAAGCAGCGGCGGCGGCCTTTGATTATGCCCGCCAACTCCGAGAGTCTACTCCCCTAGTGCGGGTGGAGATAGATTTGGAGAGTCGGGAGACAGAAGAGGAAGCCAGGGACTACGCGCGCGATCGCAGAATCGCTCAAATTGCTTGGGTAAATGCCGAAGGCGTCCCAACAATTGAAAAGGTAAACTAGGATTTGTTTGAAACGTAATTCCTAAAATCGTGTCCAACAAATTACCAGCAATAAAAACGGTTCGTAGTGAGGACTTCAGTCCGCAAAAAACCAAAAGAATCAAATTCTAACCAGGTTCGTAGTGAGGACTTCAGTCCGCAAAAAACCAGAGGACTAAAGTCCTCACTACAAACCAGTTTGATCGTGAGGACTTCAGTCCGCAAAAAACTAGAGGACTAAAGTCCTCACTACGAACCAATTGTACTGCTCTAGTTAGAAAGACATGATATAATGTCTAATCCAAAATCCCAAATCTAAAATCTAAAATCTAAAATAGAAACATGGCGCACACTATCGTTACAAATATCTGCGAAGGAGTTGCTGATTGCGTCGGCGCTTGTCCAGTTGCTTGCATTCATCCCGGCCCTGGCAAAAATGTCAAAGGTACTGATTGGTTTTGGATTGATTTCGATACCTGCATAGACTGCGGCATTTGTTTGCAGGTGTGTCCAGTCGAAAATGCGATCGTCGCAGATGAACGGCCCGAATTGCAGCAAACTCCTACTTGATAGCAATTGAGGGCTAGATAGCCCAGCACTTACGCACGGCATTATCAACCCGGTTTCTTCAGAGATTCTTCGTTAATAAACTCAAGATTTATGAAGAGAAACCGGGCATATTTAACATTAGTTATATATAAAAAATTCCCTTCCCTTCTCCTCTCTTCCTTCGCGTCCTTCGCACCTTCGCGGTTCGTTTAAAAAAGCCTACAAGAAAATGCAAAATATCGCACTTTCCCCCGAACAAATATTATCAATCCGCAGCCACGGCGAAAGCGCTTATCCAGAAGAATGCTGCGGTTTATTGTTAGGTACAATCACTGACGATATTAAAACTTTAGTAGAAGTTTGGCCGGCTGACAATGCTTGGAGTGCAGAAGCCCAGGAGAATTGGCCCGAACAAACAGGATTGACAGAAAGACGCAGATATGCTATTAAGCCTGAAGATATGTTGCGGGCGATGAAACACGGGCGCGATCGCACTCTTGATATTATCGGCATATATCATTCTCACCCGGATTGTCCGGCAGCGCCCTCGGAGTGCGATCGCAAAATGGCATGGGCCAAATACTCTTACATCATCGTATCCGTGCGACAAGGCAGTTCAGAAGACCTCCGCAGTTGGAGTCTTGACGCAGAGGGCAACTTTCAAGCAGAGGAAATTATCGCGATCGAACCGACTCAGATTAAGAAATAATTACTAAACATAACAAACACGTAAAAATGCGAAAGATTCAGATAGGATGTAATTCAAAATCGGCGTATAACAGAATATCATGCTAAATCCTAATCTGGACGAGATCCAGCTCAACAAACAAGAATACGAACGCTACTCTCGCCACCTCATCCTGCCAGAAGTTGGATTGGAAGGGCAGAAGCGTCTCAAAGCAGCCAGCGTGCTCTGCGTCGGTACGGGAGGACTCGGTTCGCCGCTGCTGCTGTATTTAGCAGCCGCAGGTGTTGGCCGCATTGGGATTGTAGACTTTGATGTTGTAGACCATTCCAATTTGCAGCGCCAAGTAATTCACGGCACTTCTTGGGTTGGGAAGCCGAAGATTGATTCGGCGAAAAATCGGATTTTAGAAATCAATCCTTTTTGTCAAGTTGATTTGTACGAGACTCGCGTTAGTTCCGAAAATGCGATCGCCATTGCCACTCCCTACGATATCATTATCGATGGTACGGACAACTTTCCGACTCGCTATTTAATGAACGACGTTTCCGTGCTTTTGAACAAGCCCAACGTCTACGGTTCCATCTTCCGATTTGAAGGACAAGCAACAGTTTTCAACTACGAAGGCGGCCCGAATTACCGCGATTTGTACCCAGAACCCCCGCCTCCTGGAATGGTTCCTTCCTGTGCAGAAGGCGGCGTTTTAGGCGTTTTACCTGGGGTAATTGGCTGCATTCAAGCCACGGAAGCTATCAAAATCATCTTAGGTCAAGGTACAACTTTGAGCGGCAGATTGTTGCTGTACAACGCCTTAGATATGACATTCCGTCAGTTGAAATTGCGACCGAATCCAATACGTCCGGTAATTGACAAGTTAATCGATTACGAACAATTCTGCGGCATTCCTCAAGCTAAAGCCGAGGAAGCAGAACAACAGAAAATTCCTGAGATGACTGTCACCGAACTTAAAAAGTTAATCGACAGCGGCGCCAAGGATTTTGTCTTGTTAGATGTTCGCAATCCTAACGAGTATCAAATTGCTCAAATTCCTGGGTCAGTTTTGGTTCCATTACCGGATATCGAACACGGCGCAGGTGTTGCGAAGGTCAAGGAATTGTTGAACGGACATCGCTTGATTGCACATTGCAAAATGGGCGGTCGTTCTGCGAAGGCCTTGGGCATCTTGAAGGAAGCTGGAATTGAGGGGATTAATGTTAAGGGCGGGATTACTGCTTGGAGTCAAGAAGTAGATTCGTCTGTTCCTCAATATTAAATTACTTTAAAGGCGATTAGAATTCACGGCGATTGGAAATCGCGGCTACACAAACGATGTCCACCTCCGTGGACGAAGAGGTAAAATCTTCAACCCGCGGAGGCGGGTTTCGTCTGTGTAGACGCGGTTTCAACCGCCGGGTTTATTTAAATTTAGCCCGAATATTCTTGAAATTTGCGCCCAACATCACCAAAGACCAAACCACAACTCCCGCGCCGATACTAATCAACAATACCAACACAAAAGAATTAATTCCCACCTTCAGGAAAGGCAAAGCAATTACCTGATTCGGCGGGTCTTGTTTAATCAAATAAGGAGAACTCCCAGCGACTACCCCGGCGACTCCCAAACCAAAGCCGACAGCTTGAATCGTGACTTCTAATTTTGCATCGCGATAAGCTTCTTCAATGGCGACAACTCCTCGAATTGCTTCCATTGCTTTGTCTAGCAAGCCGGTGCCGTGGCTGAAGTAGCCTAAGTCACCTTTGATTTGTGCTTGAAACTGCGGCGAGGTTTCTTTGCTGAATAATTCGAGAAAGCTTAAATCACAGTCACTTTCATTGTATTTCTTCCGGGATTTTAAGTCAAGACTTATTTGATATAATTTATCTTGGTAGTTTTTGGCGTTAATTGCGATCGTATTTTGTCTAAATTCCAACTGCATCAGCAACCGGGCATACTTGACAGCGCGCGGCGGCATCTCGATTGTCTGACGTTCGAGACGTTCTAATTCCTCTTCCTTTAAACCCGCACCTTTCAATTGCTGCTGCTGGGCTTCGTCTTGCCGCAAATAATTAAAAGTCGCATCGATATTGAGTTCAATTTGTTTGTATTCCTCGCTAATCACCCGGTAAAGTTTGCGGGTATCGCGATAGGCGCGGAGAATCTTATTGCGGTACAAAAATAACTCGACAAAATCGCTGTACCGCGTCTCATCCCAGATTTCCTCAGTTGCAGAACTGTTGAAAAACCAGACTATAATGTGGCAGTCAGTATCTTGGCGATTCGCATCGCCGTATTCTAAAATTGGGCTACCGAATAACTCGCCTTGACGGTAAAAATTCGGCAGATTGTCACCGGAAATTAACTTTTCTAGACACTGTTGGGCTAAACCTTTTAGAAACTGCGAATCTTCCCGCGCGGCCTGGTTTTGTTCGACACTCAGCCAAGCTGTAAGCAGCAAAGTTTGACCGAAATAGCTTTGCACAAAATCGGGCAGCAAGCAGTTTTCGGGATTAAATTCTTTGAAGATGGTAACATCGACAGCGGGCGTTTTAATATTGTTAACTTTTTCGGGGACGCGAATTTGCAAACCCAAAGCATAGCTGTCATCAATCCGCAGCGGTTGGGCGAAACCTTTGAGATTTATTTGCTGGTTGTCAAAGGAAATATCCTTAGCAAAAGCGAGAGAATTTCGGCCGCCGACAACTTGTTTGTTAATTAGTTCAACTCGCCATCCGAGAGGTTCATCTTTTTTGGGTAAATAGCTGCCGTTGAATGCTTTACCGACTGCTAATTTAGTTTGCAATATCTCGTTGCACTTTTCCCACAGTTTGGTTAATTCTACAGGAGAACTCGACTCTGTTTCTGAGGGTTTGCAGAGGTGATAGGCAAATAGATAGACATTGGGGGCATAGATTTTACTATTTTGAGTCATTGTCTTTATCTAATTTCTGTGCATCTAGTTGTTGAAGTTTTTTATAAGTTTCTTCAATGTCTTGACGCAGAACTTGAGTAGTATTGGTTAACATTTGCTGTGTGGTTGCAGTGGGTTCACCGGCATCCTCGATTTCTTTCCGCGTACAATCTCTTAATGTATCTCCCAATCCATGATGGGCACACCACTTGCTGATAGTCATAGCAATGGGAAATAATTCATCATCGGCTGATTCTGCTATTTCTGTATCTAGTTTCGGTAAATCTTGCCATGCTGTGGGCATGAAAATATTCGGATTTTCGCGCAACCATTTGAAGAAGACAATGATAACTTTTTCGGGTTCCATAAAACAATTCTCCGTTAATAAAATGTCAGGGTTGGTTGGTTGGGTGGGGGCGGGTTTTTGTGATTTTTTGGTCGGAATCAAAGATGGTTGGTGAACCCGCCCCTACGGAATTGGGTAAGACAATCATACATCAAGAATACCCAAATTTGTAGGGGCGGGTTCGCCGAAATTTATATCATCCCATCCCAGAATTCATAAACCCGCCCCCACCCATCGCAGATATCGAAAAACCTGTTTCCTAATATCCAGTAGCACAGAATGCCGCCCAATACTTGGGATGACTAAAAGGCCGTTCCTCTAGCGATGATACTAACCACAGTTCCACACTTTGCCCAGATTTTTTATCTAAATTTAAGGATTTCACCCAAACTCCAAAATCCTCCTTGGTGACGGCGCGCATCCAGTTTTGGGCGGCGTTCAAAGCGACTGCGACTGAAACTTTCGGTAGCAATTCCTGATAAAATTTTATCATTAAAATCGCCGTCGCAAAATCATCGACTGACCACAATGTGCTCACAACATTCATACTCCCAGCATACAAGAAGCCGCTGGGTAAACCAATGTACTCATCAGTCATTTCTGTTGAACTGGTTAACCCAGTTTCGCAGGCGGAGAGTGTCACGAGATTGCACTTACTTAACTCTAAATCGGCAAATATTTCTCGCAAGGTTAGGCATTTTTCGGGGATGGCTTTTCGCCCGCTTCGCATTGTCACATAGCGGCTTTCTGCATCTGTCTCGTTATTTTCCTCGATGGAATCGGCTAGGGCGAGAAGGGACAGCAGCGGATAGTCAAAGTTAAAGACTCCGTGACATGAAAAGTGGATATAGCTAGCATTGGAGAGGTTTTTGAGGTTTTCGTTGAAAGCGATTTTGGTAGCTTGTTGTTTGATTAAGATATCATGGGTGTCGAATCTTTGTTTGATGATTTGTACTTCCATATCGGCGTTCGATAAATCTTCGGTGGGATTCTGAATCGCAAATAATGGCTGAAGTTCGGGGGCGGGAGATGTGCGGGTTTTGATGCGGTTTTGTACGAGTTCTAATAGTTGCAAACTGGGGGCATATTTCACGCCGTCGGGGAAGCAGTCTAGGAGGTATTTCGTAGGGGCGGTGCCCCCGTGCCCGCCCTCTAAGGTGAATGGTAGGGCGTGGAGGGGGAATAGGTGCAGGTAGCGGTGGGGGATTAGGATTAGTTGACGGCAATGATTGGGAATTGTGGCGACTATCTCGTTGACGCGCAAGATTTCGGAGAGTTTGTACAGTTTTGCGGATAAGGTTTGTTGCCAGATTTTTTGTTTGGCTTTGTCGCGGTATTCGTTGAGATAGTCGTTTTTCCAGGTTTCTAATTCGGCTAATTCGGTTGTGGTATATGTGATTAATTCTATGTTGTTGTGGGTGATGATGAATGCGACACCTCCCCAGCTATTATCGGAGTTAGAATTACCAATGTACCATTCTACGATCGCGGTTTCGGTGTCTAATGTTTTCTGGAATTCGGGGATGTCTATGGGTTGGATTTTTTGAGTTAGTTTGAATTCTGGTTCTCGCTGTTTGAAGATTTCTAGGTATTGTTCTAGTTGCTGTAATGCTGTTGCCAAATTATCTTGTTGTTGTTGAGGGGATTGTTGGAGGGAGGCGATTTGGCGGCGCAGGTTTTGGAGTTGCTGTTTTTCGGTTTGGGTGGCTGTTTTGGGATAGATTTCGCTGTTGGTGAAGAGTTCGACTAGGTAGCGGGATTTGCTGCGTTCGATTGTTTGAATGGCTTTGTGATATTGTTGGTGGTTGATGCAGGATTGGATCATTTTTTCGTAGACGTTGAGATTTTCGGCGATGATTTCGCGTTTGCGGTTTTCGGAGGGAATCCACTCGCGACTTTGTTCGACTGCTTCGATGGCTTTTTCGTAGCCGAAGATGGCGGTTTCCCACAAGCTTTCTGTAAATCCTAAATTGCCTAAGTTTCCGGCTGTTTGCAGACAGTCAATTGGCAAAGCGGTGGGAGTACAAACTTGTAAAGCTGCTTCATAAAGTGCGATCGCCTTTTCGATATTTTCGGCCCGGTCTCCTTTGATTCGGTCACTGTAAGCATTTGCCAAATTATGTTGAGTACCTGCCCATAGTTCCGGGAAAGCAGGGCGGGTGTAAACTTCACTAGCTGCTTGAAAAAATACGATCGCCTTTTCGATATTCTCACCCTCTTCACCATTGATTCTCCTATAGTAAGCAATTGCCAAATTATGTTGAGTCATCGCCCATTGTTCTGGGAAAGCATGGCGGGTATAAACTTCACTAGCTGCTTGATAAAGTGCGATCGCCTTTTCGATATTCTCACCCCGTTCTCCTTTGATTCGGTCACTGTAAGCAGTTGCCAAATTATTTTGAGTCTGAGCCCAATCTTGAGGAAAAGCATCGCGGGTGCGAACTTGTAAAGCTGCTTCAGAAAATGCGATCGCCCTTTCGATATTCTCACCCCGTTCACCTTTGATTCTTCTATAGTAAGCATTTGCTAAATTATGTTGAGTACCTGCCCATTGTTCCGGGAAAGCATGGCGGGTGTAAACTTCACTAGCTGCTTGATAAAATGCGATCGCCCTTTCGATATTCTCACCCCGTTCACCTTTGATTCGGTCACTGTAAGCAGCAGCCAAATTATTTTGAGTCATCGCCCATTGTTCGGGGAAAACAGGGCGAGTAAGAACTTCACTAGCTGCTTCAGAAAGTGCGATCGCCTTTTCAATATTCTCACCCCGTTCTCCTTTGATTCTATCTTTGTAAACATTTGCCAAATTATTTTGAGTCATCGCCCAATTTTGCGGGAAAGTAGGGCGGGTGTAGACTTGTAAAGCTGCTTGATAAAATGCGATCGCCTTTTCTAGATTATCCTGCCTTTCTCCTTTTATTCTATCTTTGTAAGCAATTGCCAAATTATTTTGAGTCATTGCCCATTGTTGCGGGAAAGCAGGGCGGGTGTAAATTTCACTAGCTGCTTCAGAAAGTGCGATCGCCTTTTCGATATTCTCACCCCGTTCTCCTTTGATTCTGACTAAGTAAGCAGCAGCCAAATTATTTTGAGTCAGCGCCCAATTTTGCGGGAAAGCAGGGCGGGCGTAAACTTCACTAGCTGCTTGATAAAAGGCAATCGCCTTTTCGATATTCTCACCCCGTTCTCCTTTGATTCTATTACGGTAAGCTTCTCCAAAATTATTTTGAATCATCGCCCATTGTTCCGGGAAAGCAGAACGGATATGAACTTGACTAGCAGCTTGATAAAATGCGATCGCCTTTTCTAGATTATCCTGCCTTTCTCCTTTGATTCTGCCCGTGTAAGCAGTTCCTAAACTATTTTGAAGAACTCCCCATTTTTCGGGATCATCATATCGATTAAAAAAATTCAGTCCCACCTCATATCCTGCAATGGCAATTTCCATATTGCTGCTTGTGCTACCCAGTGGAAAATCTTGAATCAAGTTACTGAAGTTTAAAATATTAATAATAATATCTCTAGCGTGGCGAAAATTATTTTCCGCTAGAATTTTAGTTGCCCACTTACGCAAAAAATCCGCAAAATCATCATCGATTAGTTTTTTCTTGGCTTTCAGGATGCCGATTTGTGCTTCCTGGTTGGGGGAGTTGAGCAGGGATTCGATCAGGTCGAAATAGGTTTGTTTTTTGCTTTTCATTGGAATACCCATGTTTGGGATACTTTACATTGTTTGCGGGGGGATGCAAGGGTTTTTTGGGTGGTTTCTGGGGTTCAAGAAACCGGGTTTTTATGGAGATTTAGGGTTTTTGGTGAGTATTTGGGAGAAAAACCCGGTTTCTGGGTGGGTTTCTGTGTTCTGGGATAGACTTTTGTTTACCGCCGAGGCCAGATCCCCCCTAGCCCCCCTTAAAGAAGGGGGGGACAAGATTCCGATCAAAGTCCCCCTTCTTAAGGGGGATTTAGGGGGATCTAGCCTCCGCTACAAACGAGAGATAAAAAGAGTTTTACTCTCCCACACAAACCCCAGACTAACCCAACCCTTCAACTAACAGATTGCGGGCACTTTCCAAGGCTTCCTGCAACTTACTAGCATCACGTCCCCCAGCCTGGGCCAAGTTAGGCCGCCCGCCGCCTTTGCCGCCACAAATTTGAGCAATTCCCCCAATAAACTTGCCAGCTTGCAATCCTTTCTTATTAACTTCTGGACTAAAAGCTGCAACTAGACTTACTTTGTCTGGTTCAGGAATTGATGCCAAAATAACCGCCGCATTTCCTAATTTTTGCTGCAATCTTTCGGCGGCGGTTTTCAGCGCTTCTGTATCGACATCTCCCAATTGGGCTACAATGATTTTGAACTCGCCAATGGACTCAGCTTGTGCTAGCAATTGGTCAGATTTTACGATCGCCAATTCCGACTTCACAGCAGCCAACTGTTTCTGAGTATCCTTCAACTCATTCTGCAAATTAGTAATCCGGTTGGGTAACTCTTCGGGTTTCGCCTTAAATCGATCGCCCAAATCGCGCACAACCCTGTCACGCACGTTCAAATAATCCAACACAGCCTGGCCCGAAACCGCCTCAATCCGGCGAGTACCAGCCGCAACCCCCGCCTCGGAGACTATCTTAAACAGCCCGATTTCAGCCGTATTGCTGACGTGAGTCCCGCCGCACAATTCCATCGAAACGCCCGGAAAATCGATAACCCGCACCACGTCGCCGTACTTCTCGCCAAACATGGCTGTGGCGCCTTTTTCTCTGGCTTGGGCGATCGGCATTTCGGCAACTTCCGCAGCGTGCGCCTCCGCAATCCAACTATTAACTCGATCCTCAATTTTCTGCAACTCTTCTGCTGTGACAGCGCGCGGAGAATTGAAGTCAAACCGCAATCTGTCTGTCGATACCAGGGAACCAGCTTGGGAAATTGAATCGTCTACAATTTTTCGCAAAGCTGACTGTAATAAGTGAGTTGCTGTGTGGTTGGCTTGAATTCGGCGGCGGCCACTATTGTCAATTTTCGCAGTCAAACTATCGCCAACTTTCAGGATTCCCCGTTCCACAAAGCCGAAATGCACGAAGAAATCCGACTCCTTCTTCACATCATCAATTCTTACTAACAAACTCTGACCATTTTCTCCGCTTTGCAAATAACCTTTATCCCCAAGTTGTCCGCCGGATTCTGCATAAAACGGGGTTTGGTTCAACACAACTTGTACTTCGGTTCCCGCCTCTGCTGATTCCACAGCTTGGCCGTCAACCAAGATAACTTTGATTTCAGCTAAACTCGATAATTCAGTATAACCGAGAAACTCAGTTTTCTGGATAGTCTCAGCTAACTTATCCAAGGAACCTTGCACTGTTAAATCAATGGTTTGATGAGCTTCTTTTGCGCGAGTTTGCTGTTCCTTCATCGCGACTTCAAAACCATCCAAGTCAACAGTAATTCCCTGTTCCTCAGCAATTTCTTGAGTCAATTCTAAGGGGAAACCGTAGGTATCGTAAAGCGTGAAGGCATCTTGTCCGCTAATTTGTGGGTTTGCTTGCTGTTTTGTACGATCGACAATTTCCTCAAGCAGCTTCTCTCCCCGTTCCAAAGTCTTGAGAAACTGCGCCTCTTCCCTTGCCAATTCCGCCTTAATTTGAGCCTCGCGCGATCGCACATTTGGATAAGCAGCTTCCGAAAGCTCGATCGCACTTTCAGCCACCCGCACCGTAAACTCACCCTGAATCCCAATCAGCCGCCCGTGGCGCACCACCCGCCGAATCAACCGCCGCAAAATGTAACCGCGGCCGACATTTGACGCGCGAATTTCGTCTGCAATCATGTGCACCACAGCCCGAATGTGATCGCCAATTACTTTCAGCGAAACCTTGACATTTTCATCGCTATTGTGGTAATCAATTCCGGCAATTTCCGCCGCCGATTGGACGATCGGAAAAATCAAATCTGTTTCGTAATTGTTCGGGACTTTCTGGAGGATTTGCGCCATCCGTTCCAATCCCATCCCAGTATCAATATTTTGATTTTGCAGCGGTGTTAAATGGCCCTCTGCATCCTTATTGTACTGCATGAAAACCAGGTTATAAAATTCGATAAACCTGCTATCATCTTCGAGGTCAATATTGTCGCCTCTTTCTGGGTGGAAATCGTAATAAATCTCGGAACACGGGCCGCAAGGGCCTGTGGGGCCGGATTGCCAGAAATTGTCAGCTTCTCCCATGCGTTGAATGCGATCGCCCGGAATGCCAATTTCATCGCGCCAAATTGCAAAAGCTTCGTCATCTTCTCGGAAAACGCTAACAACTAAATTGGACGGTGACAAACCGAAAACTTCCGTGGAAAGTTCCCACGCCCAAGCAATAGCCTGTTTCTTGAAATAATCCCCAAAACTGAAATTGCCCAACATCTCAAAAAACGTGTGGTGGCGGGCGGTACGGCCGACGTTTTCGATATCGTTGGTGCGGATGCACTTTTGTGAAGTGGTAGCGCGCGGTGATTCTGCGGTGCGCTGTCCGAGAAATATCGGCTTAAATTGTAGCATTCCGGCGATCGTTAGCAACACAGTCGGATCTTCGGGCACCAAAGAAGCACTCGGCAGGATTTTGTGTCCCCGCTGGGCGTAAAAGTCGAGGAATGTTTGGCGGATTTGACTACCGCCGAGAGACTTAGGAGTAATAGACATGACAAAAACTGTTAAGTATGTAAAGATGTAGCAGCAATAGAACTCAATACGCTTCAGTTAATAGTGTTTATTGCCCGGAGATCCCCTCGCATCCCCCTTAAAAAGGAGAGTAGGGGTTGACTTTGAGAAAACTCTTGTCCCCCCCTTTTTAAGGGGGGCTAGGGGGGATCGGGCTTAGCCCAAGCGTATTGCAATAGAACTTACATCTATGTGGATATTTATATCATTATACTTAGTAATGTAAAGACCTATCAAGTTTTACAAATTGTGCTTTACTCCTCCCAAAGCTCGTGCTAACTTAACAATAGACACCGGGACAGAAAGAAACAGGAGGTCGCTATATTTAGCCCGTTCAGCGGGAACCCCCTCTCGATAATTTTTAATTTGGGGTGGGATGAAAGCCAGGTTTGTGAAAAATGGAAGGTTGACCGATTCCGTAGGACAGGGAAATCTTCACAGCCTGAACAAACAATCCTTGATATATTGGAAAGACAGTGGGGCTGGACGTGTTCCTCACTATAAAACGCCGTAGAGAGAAACATTTTGGAGTATCTCGAAGGAAGATCTAGATATCCTTAACAGGACTCAGATGCCTACAACATATTGCTTGCAATTGATGTAGGAGCGTCACAAGCAAAGTTCAAGGATATAGACATGGTGTCTCCGGTCTAAATTCCCAGGCGCGGCCGAAATTAACCGAACACAACTTGGAATAGTGGCGAAACTGCCGATCGCGCAGTCAAGCCAAACCGCAGTCGAGTCAGACTTATTGTGCTTGCGGATTAAAAGTAAAGCTGCACAAGTTGTAAACCCTAGTAAGCATATTGTTCTCTACCGGAAACACATCTCGTTTGTTAGAAAATCAAAGATTCTTATATTATTGGGTCTGGTCGCTGTCGATCGGGCGGCTCTCCAGAACTTATGGTGATAATTTTATCTAATGCAAGAAACAAGCTAATACGCGATTTCTAAAATTATCAAAATTAGAAAAGCCATACCCTTGTC